>DATFZA010000472.1:0-3618 GCA_035314765.1 Bryobacteraceae bacterium | reverse complement strand
CAAATGGCGAAGCGACTTCGAAGGGGAATACGCGGCAAAGTTGAACAGGCCTTCAGCATTTCCGTCACCAACGCCGAAAAGGCCCTCATACTCGTCTACGGATCGCGCCCACGTTGTGTCAGAAGGTGTTGTTGCGTCGGTGATATCTGGAACGCTGAGTGGACGAAGAGCGGCTCTTGCTAAGGAGCCTGACACCCGCGCTGGTCCCGCTAGGGTATGAAGCGCCCTAAGGCCGCCCAGGTCAAAGCCACGATGGGACAAGACGGATCTCGCCCACCCAGATAGAGACTCGGCCACGTCCGTTCCGGTGCCCTTAGAGCAGGCCCACACGCACGGCTCTGAGCCGGGTGGCCGAATCGTCAGCAGAGCGCGGGAGTGCCTATGTCCCACTAGAGCCTGACGCCAGTCGTCGTACTGGAATCCACAAGCACCTCTATCAAGCACCCACGCAATGGTTCGCAAAATGGTTGATTTGCCGGAACCGTTCACACCCGCTAGGACGTGTGGGCCGACGTGAGGCTTTCCTTTGCCGTCGGACAGATCAATGTCGAGCGTGCGAAACGGGCCAACACCCTCGGCGATCAGTCTCATCAGCGGCATAACGCTATCGTAGCGCCGAACCGCACCCCGAAGCGCCTACCAGTCGATCCGTCCCCCCAATTGCACAATCCGTCCTTCGAGCAGCGTCGATACTGGCGCGAAAGTCGGATTGGTGACAATCACGCCGGTTGCCGCTGTGACTGCGGCGGTCGTATTGATGGTGGTGATATTGGGGTGGTTGAAGACGTTATTCGCCTCGATAAAGAATTTCGGTTGGAAGCGTTCCCACAGCTTCAAAAACGTCCGCGTATAGCGGGCATCGAACTGGTAAATATTGGGCGTGCGCACCGTGTTGCGCGCGACGTAGAGCGGCCGCGAGGTTGCCAGCGTATCGCCATTCAGGACGCTATTGGCCGTGATGGTTTGCTCATCGCCGGAGGACACATTGGCGAGGAACGTGAGCTGGTTGTAGTTGGCGAGATAATTCAACACACGATTGTCGAATTTGGCAACCGGACTATAAACGGTGCTGAGCGTAAAAGCATTGGGACGGTTGATGGCGCTGTTGCCGCGATCGCGGTTCCGGTTGGTCGGGTCAGTGATGAAGGTGGAACCCTGATCGTAGGAATTGGCTTCGGGCGCGTCGTCGATGGAATGCGACCAGGTGTAAGAAGCGTTGACGAGCAGACCCCGGTTGAGACGGCGCTGATAGTTCACGATCAACGCGTTGTACGAACTGTTGCCGCCAATGTCTTCGAGCGCAATGTTGTTATACAGCGGATTGGCGCGCGTGGCAGCGCTGGCAGGTCCGTACACCGGACGGCCATCCGCCAGGTAGCGGATCGGGTTGATGAGATTCATATTGCGAAGGAACTCCAGGTTGCGGCCGTTGGTATTGGCGTAGCCGACAGTGAGCGCATCGTTGCTGGACAACTGGCGCGTGAGCTGAATGCTGGAGTTGATGGCGTAGGCATCCTTGAAATTGGGCGTGATGGTGTACAGCGTCTGGGAGGCGCGCGGCAGCGTTCCGTTGACCACCACGGTGGGAAATGCCGGAGCGCCGGGAGTGCTCGAAGAGATCGACGCAATGTAAGCAGTGGAGCCACCATCGCTATAAAGTGCGTTGTACCAAAGATTGGTCGGCGGGGCTTCGTAGAAGATGCCGGAATTCACGCGCAAAACGGTCTTGGAATCGATGGACCAGGCGATGCCCAGGCGGGGCGCGAAATCGCCGCTTGGCGAATGGAAGTGCTGCGAGAAAGGAAGCTGGTAGTGGGGATCGCCCGATGGCCCGGAGAACTTATCGTAGCGGACGCCGCCGATGACGAGCAGTTTCGGAGTAACCTGCCAGCTATCCTGCGCAAAGAAATCCCAGAAAAAGGAGTGATACCATGCGCCGGGCTGGCCAACACTGGCGGCAAAAGTCGAATACGAGTAAGGCGTGGCGCCGGACAGCGCCGATAGATAGGCCGTGATGCTGGGAAACGTGTATTGCGTATAAACATCGGCCGCCTGCACATCTAGATTCTGCTGGAATCCGAAACCCGCCTTGAAGGTGTGAGGGCCCTTGATCACCGTCAGGTTGTCGTTAAGGTTGGGCACTTTTTCCTGGAATCGATCGGCTACAGAGTTGCTGCCGCCGAAATTCGCAACGCCGCTGATGCTGATTTCGGGACCAGGCGCGGTGAGCGGATCGGCCACGTGCTGCTCATTTCGATAGGGCCATCCGAAGCGCAGTTCATTCAAGATGGTGGGCGAAAACGTGGAAAGAAGCTGCGCGCCAGCGACATGGGCGCGGTCGCGAAAATCCGCCGCGACACTCAGCGCGTTGAGGCCGCCCACATTGGAGTTGAACGGGTAACGATTGCGGAAGTAATTGTAGCGGATGAAGAACTGATGCTTGGGCGTGATCACCCAATCCAGCCGGATGTCAACCCATTGCGCATGCTCCACCGCCTGAGGATTAATGAGCAGACTCGATGGAATTCCGATCAGCGCGGCGTTTGCGGGATTGATGGTGATGGGCTGCGGCACGCTGCGTTTGACGTGCTCGTAGGATGCGAAATAGAACAGCTTATTCTTGAAAATTGCCCCGCCCGCGTGCGCCGCAAAATCGTTGGCTACGGGAAGGAGTGTCGTGCGCGTGGCGAGGATGGGCCGCGCCACGAGATCGAGGGGCCGGCCGATAAAAGTCACGTCGCCATGAAACGTATTGGTGCCCGAGCCGCTGATGACGTTGAAAATGTCCCCGGCGATTTTGCCGAATTCCGGCGCAAAGCTGTTCGACACGGTCTGCACTTCGCTCACGTAGCTGTCGGCAATGGCAAAGAGCCGCAGACCATAGCGGTCGGTTTCCGTATCGACCGCGCCGTCCAACTGGTAGCTCACTCGATCGGGAAGGCCGTTGGTATTGAGGAGCCGCGGGATGCCTAACTCGGGATTGGGATGCCCGCTAATGCCCGGTTGAAAGAGGATGAAGTTGTACGGGTTGCGCGAGGTGAGCGGCAGATTGTCGGTCTCTAGATTGCCGATGGTTCTGCCGGTGCTGACTCGGGAAGGGTCGACGATGGGCGCGCCGCCCGTAACTTCCACCGAGGTCGCTACTGCGCCGACACGAAGCTGCGCATCGATGGTCGCCTCAGTCCCGGCATCGAGGACGACACCGGTATGGCGCTGGGTATCGAACCCCTCTTTCTGTATGGTCACGGCATACGAACCGAGCGGCAGGTTGGGAAAAACATAGTAGCCGTCTTCGGCGGTTTGCGTTGACCGGGCAAGACCCGTGCCAGTGTTTTCAACTCTGACCGCCGCCTGCGGAATGGGCGCGTTGGCAGGGTCGATGACGCGGCCGCGAATAGAGCCGTTGATTGCCTGCGACTGCGCGTGGAGATGCACGGAAAGCATTCCAAACGAAAGCGCCAAAGCGAGAAAGACTACCGATTTCCGGGAGCGGATCATGGCAAAACACCCCTTTCAAAGTCCCGTTAGTTGGATCGAGTATAGGGCGACACCGGTCCGAACGTCAAGACTTGTATTTGTATTATGACGCGCGGGGCGCCGCGACCGTTAGGCCTGAAT
>DATFZA010000471.1:0-11125 GCA_035314765.1 Bryobacteraceae bacterium | reverse complement strand
TCTGCTAGGAGAATCGCGCGCGCTGCCGCGTTGAGCCCTTCGATATCCGGGACCTCTACCTCGATGCTGGTTCCGTTCAGGGCTCCCGCGCACTGATATACGGCTGCTTTGATCTCCTGATCTACCTGATCGAAGTAGTAGTTCTTCGGAATGCCGACACGGATTTTCTCTGGCAGCGCGATTCGTTTGCGCTGAGGCGCCATCGTATCGAGGAACGGAAGCAGATCCTCGGCGTGCCCCGCCATTGGCCCAAGGTGATCGAGCGTCAGCCCCAGCGGGCGTACGCCGGTGCGGTCAACGATGCCGTAGGTGGGTTTGAGGCCGGCCACTCCACAATAAGATGCGGGGATACGGATCGATCCGCCGGTGTCCGTCCCCGTTGCCAGCAGGCACATTCCCGTAGCCAGAGCCACGCCCGCGCCGCCGCTCGAACCGCCCGGCACTCTCTCGCGATCGTGCGGATTGCGGATGACACCGAAGTGAGGATTTTCCGAAGTTACGCCGTACGCCAGTTCGTGCAGGCCGGTCTTGCCGACAAGAACAGTGCCGGCTTCATCCAGGAGCCGTACAACAGCGGCATCGCGATCCGCAAACCGGTTGGCGAATAGCTTGGAGCCGGAGGTGGTGCGGACGCCGCGGGTGTCGATCAGATCTTTGTGGGCGATGGGAATGCCGTGTAGCGGGCCGCGATCCTTACCGGCCGCGAGTTCGGCATCCAGTGCTTTGGCGCGGGCGCGAGCGCTCTCTTCAGTTACGGTCAAGAAGGCATTCAGATCTGGATTGAGGCGGGCGATCGCGGCCAGGCACTGCCCGGTAAGTTCCAGACACGAGATTTTTCTCTGGCGCAGAGCGCTGCGTGCTTCGGTGACCGTCATTCTTCTGGGGGTGAGTAGTCGGCGGCGCTGGGAGCGTCGTCGGGAAGGCTAAGACTCAGACGTAGTATGCTGGCTACGACAGCTCTGACCGTGGGTTGAATCCGCTCGATCTGATCCGGGGGGATGGCGTCCTCCATGTGTCTTTATTCTAGCGAGTGCGGTGCGGCCTGGTGGTCCTAGCGCCATAGCAGCAATCTAGCCGGCCCGGAGTATGCAAGCTGTCATGAATGGAAAGTGACCTCGCGGCGGGCTAACGTCCGTGGCCCCCAGACGATTACGACGGCGCCGGCCACAAAGGCCGTGATCGCGCCCGTGACCCGCGGATCAAAGAATGAACCTTGGATCGGGAACAGTTGCCAGGTGACGTTTATCGTAGCGTGAAAGAGAGCCGCGGCGAATACGCTCTTTCCCGTGTTGTTGTAGAGCCAGGTGACGATCACACGCGACGCAACGGTCCAAAGCGACCACCAGGCGATCCACACTAGCGGCCGGTGAACCTGCAGCAGGGCCACATAGTGGAAGGCGGCCCAAACCAATCCCACGAGAATACTTGCCAGGAGCGCTCCCCACCGATTCTGTAAGGGATCGATCGCGTATCCCGACCAGCCCAGTTCTTCCGCTGAGGCGCTTATGAAGAACACAGCGCATAGGAGCAATGCCGGAACAACTGCGATTTCAGGCGACGGAACGGGGGTTCCGCTCCATCGCATCTCGGTGAACGACAACACCATCACTCCGGGCATCAGAAGCAAGATGGGAGCGTACCAAATCTTTTCCCCGATCCGCTTGTAGTCGAAGGCTCTTTTCAGCAACGCCTTCGCGCCCGCGGCCCCATCCTCCCGGTGAACGAGAATCAGGGCGGCTATCGCCGGGCAGACGGCCATGAGCGCAGCCACGGGTAGGCCAGGTAATATCTGAACTGCGGTCACGGCGCCGATCGCCAGGAATGGGATGGCAAGAGCGAAGACCAGCAGGAAGAACGTGACAGGTAGACGGCGTGGCCAGGCCGCGCGATTCGCGTTGCCGAGAACCTGGCGACGGGTTCGATGGGTTCGCTCCTGTTTCTTCAAATCCCTTATGCGTCCCTTTGAGGTCGACCCGAGCGCTTCTCAATATGCAGGGCGAGGAACTTGTCCCGCTCTTCCTTCCAGAAGATAGACGTCCTCCGATAAAAATCGGAGCGGATTTCGAGCTCCTTCTCGGAGTAAGAAACCAGACGCTCCAGGGAAGTCGAAATCGGCTCAAAGATGGGGCGAGTCCTCGCCAACGCATCGTTCGTGAGAACCACGGCCGTCCCGCGCCTGTCCGTCGGGTGCGGCCGACGCTCCAAAAGTTGCAATTTCTCCAGGCGATCGACCATAGGTTTGTAGCGCGCGTGCTCAGGCCGGTCAATTCCGCGAGTTTGCGATATCCACGATGGAGTCCCTATGGACTGGCGCCTGCCAAGATCGTCTTTCATCGTGCACGGCAGGCGGCTCCAGCCGGCATCGTACTACCAATATCAGACATTCGGTTGCGCTTCTTCACCATGTGGACGTTGGCGCCCGCCTTCTTGGCTTTAGCCTCCAGTTGCTAGACCAAGACAGATCCGGACCGAGTGCGCGCCACAACTCCGGGCTTGTCGACCTTAACTTCGAGAGAATGGTAATCGTTTGGAACGTCGCCGGGAAGGCCGTCAAACTCCAGTGGTCGGTTTGGGAACCTGGCACTGCAAGTCCTTGCCGTTCAGAGCGGAGGCCGGGTTCAATTCGAGCAACGATATCGCGGGACGTTTTCGGGATTGTTGGTGGCCGCGCAGTTGCCGGAGCCTTGCTGGCTCAACGGGTCCGCTCAGGCGGTGGCTTGAGCCTTCGGGCTGGAAGTGCGCGCCTGGCGCCCCGGGGTGAAACACTTCACTGACGCGGGCGCCCCGGGCGACGAACCGATCCCGCGCAGCCGGGATATCAGAGACGACCAGATACAGACTTTGCGCCGAGCCGGGAGCGACGGATGTGACTTTGGTACCGAATTGGATCGAGCATCCCGAGCCGGGTGGCGTGAACTGCACAACGCGGAAGCCGTTATCGAGCCAATATCAAGGTATTGATTCGGGTCCGTTGGCCGATATGGACCTGTGTCTGTCAATTCCTTGCTAATTTCTGTCTTGCTTCTCGGGCTCGCGGCTCCAGCGATTGCTCAGACGATTGTCCATCAGGTCACGGCTCCGGCCCGAACGTTAAACCCTTTTCTCGTTTCAAGCTCCGCAAGCGGGCAGGGACAAGGGTTTGCGTGGGCTACGGCTCAAGAAGCCAACTACACCTACCTTTCCACTCAATGGACGGTGCCACCGTATCCGACGGTCCCAATATCGTCCGCCAACGTTCCGATTACCAGTCTCTGGAACGGTCTTGAGCCGAACAATGGAAGTTGCGTTATGCAGCCGGTATTGCAGTTGGGTTCCGCTAACCCCGCTATTGGGGAAGAAGGCGTTAATGGGTATCTTTGGACGATTTACTGTTATGTCTGCTGCCCGAATAACACCAATATATCGCCAAACTGCCACGGAAGCGGAAGTCTTCCCATTCCGGTGAGTCCCGGCGACACTATTACCGGTACGATGGCGCTGGACCAAAACAGTGACGTGTGGACCATCACCACAACTGACAATACGTCTGATAAATTCGACACTATGAGCGTTTCGTCCGCTGACGTGGGAGGCCCTCAAACGCTTGCCGCAGGCGGGGTGCTAGAGACTCTGGATGTAACGGACTGCGGGTATTTGCCAGCCAGTGGCCAGTTAACATTTGGGTCTTCCACTGCGGCCGTTAACTTCGGTCAATTGTTCGCACCGGATTTTCTACCTCATCTAACGGTAGTGGGCCCTTCTAATACGAATTGCCGGGAATATGCAATTGGCGGTACTGGCGGCGTTTCAATCTATTTTTCAACTGGAACGGTTTCAACTTCGCCACCGCCACCGGCAGCGCCCCCGAGCCTTCCTGTGATTGCCAGCGTTTCATCTTCCGTGGTTCAGGGCCAGTTCGTAACGCTCTCGGGAAGTGGTTTCCTCCCCCATAACGTTATGTGGGTTACGTCTCAAGCCGGCACAAACGGGCTCTCGGTGGCAAGCAGCAATGGCACGACTATAACGTTTTTGGCGTCTCCAAGTTTCTTTCCAATCGGGACTGTAATGATCTCCATCTACAACTCCAACGGGAAAAGCGTTTCAGTCACCACGACTGTGCTTGCCGCCGGTGTGGCAGGCCCATCTCCTCACCCCGCTCCGATGCCAATTTCATCTTCGGATGTCGTGATCAACAACGCTCCTTCTTCATTGATTCAGGGCCATCTCCTCACTCTATCGGGAAGCGGGTTCCTGTCCAGAAACATTCTTTGGGTGACCTCTCAAACTGGTACAAACGGGCTTACAGTAGTGAGCACGGACGGGACTACCATCACTTTCTCGACTCCAGCTAGCGTTTTTACTCTGGGTTCCGTGACGCTCTATTTGAGTAATGCTAACGGCAATAGCGGATCAATCACGCTGGCCGTCGAACCATAAGCGTGCGAATACTGGCTTTATCTCGCAACCTTTAACCAGTGGTCGTAAGTTCGAGTTCAGTTCAAGGAGCCAATTGAGGTCTTCGCACCGTTTCGCGATGGAACGATCTTGTCCTCCCAGAACTAAGGCTCCGATTCCTAGCGCTCTTCGTCTTACGCCAACCTTGAGGCTCTGCTCCAAAACTGCTCCATTAACGAACGCTCTGAAGCAGGCCCATGAAAACAGGGCGTTTTCTATCGCCAGGGGCGAGCGAACGAAAGCCTCCCGCTTGCGCGCCGGCCTCCCCAACCTGTTCGCAAACCTTCAGCGCGGCGCGCCGACTGACGCTTCCAGCGCTCCCGAACTTCACAGCCACAGGTCCATTAGCTAAGCTAGCTAAGCTAGTTCGAATCGCATCCGGGGAGCCACGAAAGCCTGTTGGCCAAACAAGAGCGAATTTGAGGCTCCCACAATATTAGAGGTGGGACTGGCATAACTCAAAGCGTTAGCTCGACGGCCCGGTACGAACCCGGCGGCAGAGGGTGGCGAGCGTGCGAGCGAACGCCGCTGAGTCTTACGCCACAGCCGCCTAATCGCAATCGTAGACGAGCCCCCGCCTGGTGCTAACCTTAGTGTCACTGGATAGAGAAATGCATTTACGAATGTTCGCGGTGGTAACTGCGGCGATGTTGTTGCTCGTCCCGGCGGACGCACAGCAGAGTCACTGGGCATCGGCCGATGATAAGACCGCGAAATACATCATCAACATGGAACGCAAGTGGGCTGAGGGTGTCTGCGTTGATAACGGCGTTGTTGCCAGTCTGCTTGCCGACGATTTCCAGGGCACGTCAACGAAAGGTACGCGCTTCGCAAAAGCCGATGAATTGAAGGACGAGAAGAGCGCACGCACCGCACATGATTGCGGGCTCGACGACGCCAAAGTGCATTTCTTCGGAGACAGTGTCGCCGTTGTCTATGGCCGCGAACATGCTCTCGGCAAGGACAAGTCCCAGCCGAGCGCAATGGTGTGCCAAATTTGGACCGATACGTGGTTGAAACGCGGAGGTAAGTGGCAGATCATCGCCTCGCATGATAATCGCGTAAAATGTGAGTAGCAAGACGGTCCGAATTTTAGTTTTAAGCGTTCGAGAAGCACAGTTGCGAGTAAACTCCCGCTAGTGCTGCTCCATTTGGAACTTGCCTGGTCCTCTACTTGCAGAAAGCTCTGGTGGTTAGTGCTCGCCAAGCCGGCGAACTCTCTATCGGAATTCCGAGCTCTGGAAAAACTGGGACCTTCTACCGCCCCGTCGTTGCCGGCACAATCTGCGCCAGTACCGCTTGTGCGTCCTGCTCGGTAAACTGCTCCGTCTTGGCCGAATGATTCATGGAGCAAAACTTCGGACCGCACATGGAACAAAACGCGGCGTCCTTGAAGCCTTCTTCCGGCAGCGTCTCGTCGTGCATGGACTGCGCGGTTTCCGGATCGAGCGAAAGCGCGAACTGCTCTTTCCAATCGAAGCGATAGCGGGCGCGGGAAAGCTGGTCGTCGCGATCGCGCGCGCCGGGGCGATGCCGCGCGATATCGGCCGCGTGAGCGGCAATTTTATAAGCGATGATGCCTTGCTTCACATCTTCGAGATTGGGCAATCCCAGGTGCTCCTTCGGCGTGACGTAGCAAAGCATGGATGCGCCATACCAGCCAATCATCGCCGCGCCAATGGCGGACGTGATGTGATCGTAACCGGGCGCAAAATCGGTGACCAGTGGCCCGAGGGTATAGAACGGCGCCTCGTGGCACATCTCCATTTCCTTTTCCACCTGCATTTGGATCTGATCCATGGGGATGTGGCCTGGGCCTTCAATCATCACTTGAACATCGTGGTCCCAGGCGATCTTGGTCAGTTCGCCCAGCGTCTTGAGTTCCGCGAACTGCGCGGCGTCGCTGGCGTCGGCCAGCGAACCGGGCCGCAGCCCATCGCCGAGCGAAAACGTGACGTCGTGCTTTTGGAAGATTTTGCAGATGCGGTCGAAATGCTCGTATAGCAGATTTTGTTTGTGGTTCTTGACCATCCACTCGGCCAGGATCGCGCCGCCGCGGCTCACGATGCCGGTGATGCGCTTAGTAGTCAGCGGAATGTATTGAACCAGCACGCCGGCATGGATGGTCATGTAGTCCACGCCCTGCTCAGCCTGCTCTTCAATCACCTCGAGCATCACCTCAATGGTCAGATCCTCAACGCGGCG
This sequence comes from Bryobacteraceae bacterium, assembly GCA_035314765.1. GTDB lineage: Bacteria > Acidobacteriota > Terriglobia > Bryobacterales > Bryobacteraceae > DATFZA01. The sequence continues at coordinate 4,486 of DATFZA010000471.1, read as the reverse complement.
GACGCGGCTGAGCGCTTCATAAATCGGCACCGTCCCGATAGGCACCGGGGACGCATTGATGATCGCCTGCCGGATGCGCGGAATGTCCCCGCCTGTCGAAAGGTCCATCACGGTGTCGGCGCCGTACTTCACGCAGTACTCGAGCTTGGCTACTTCCGCATCGAGATTAGACGTGGTCGACGAGTTGCCGATGTTGGCGTTGATTTTGCACTTCGACGCAACGCCAATGCACATCGGTTCCAGATTCGCGTGATGGATATTGGCGGGTATGATCATGCGCCCGCGCGCCACTTCCTCCCGGATCAAGGCCGGCGCGACGTTCTCACGTTTGGCGACGTATTCCATCTCCTGAGTGACCATGCCTTTGCGGGCATAGTGGATCTGGGTCCGGATTGGATCCTGCATTCGGGAAGATACCCATTGGCTGCGCATAATCAAACATGGTAGCTCACGCGCTGCGCCGGATCTCGTTCCCTACCGGCTAAACATGGCGTCAAAGACCAACGAGTGACCGCTTGCTGACGCGCGCGGTTCCGTAACAGAGCGGATGCGCAAGTATTTCTGACGCTATGTTTAGAAATTCGTCATTAGCATCATGGACTGAACCGCGGCTGAACTGCGCGTTGGCGCGGGCATTGCCGAGCCAATGCGGATGACTTTTTTCGCGATACGCTAACTTTCGCGGGCCGAGGGGGCTCTTGATAAACGTGAGCGTGGAGAAACAAGCACCCGATCTTGCCAATCCGAGGATGGCGTCGAATCCTCCTGTTCGGCCGCCTGTTTCCATGCGCCAGGTGCTGGCGATTCCTGGTTTCCGCAAGTTGTGGCTGGCGCAAATGGTTAGCATGTTTGGAGACTTTCTCGCTCTCTACGCCGTATTGAGCGAGATGTCGTTCCGGATGCATGCCTCGGCTCGGGGCATCACCCTGGTGACCGTGTTCTTCCTTATGCCGCTGGCCATAGTGGGCCCGGTGGCCGGCGTGTTCGTCGACCGCTGGGACGCCAAGCGCACGATGATTGCCAGCGATTTCACGCGAGCCGTGCTCACGCTGGGGCTGGTTGTGGCCGGCGCGCCCTGGCAGATTTATGCGGTGTTCTTCGCCATCAGCACGTTTTCCAGCTTCTTCAATCCGGCGCAATCGGTGGCCATGCCGCAAATCGTCCCACTGCCGCAACTGATGAGCGCGAATGCCGTCACGCAGCAGACGCTCCAACTGATACGAATCGTGAGTCCAGCGGTGGCCGGGGCATTGGCGGGCTGGGCTGGGCCCAGTTCGTGTTACTACCTCGACAGCGCCAGCTTTCTATTCTCAGGCATCATGATTTCTTCCATTGCGATTCCGGCGAGAGCGGCGCATGCGGAAAAGCAGTTGGGATCCGTGCTAGGCGATTTGTTCTCCGGCACGCGCTTTATTTTGACTCACACCGTGATCGCTTTTGTGATTCTCTCTATTGCCGCGGGGACGTTCGCGATCAGCGCTTTTGGGTCGCTGACGGCGGTTTATGTGCGGGACGTGTTGCACGGCGGCTCGTATCTGTTTGGCGGCATGGGATCGATGATCGGCGGCGGAATGCTGGCCGCCGGCTTCGCGGTGCCGCATCTGGCCCGGCGCGTCAGCAACCCTGCGTACTTAATCAGCGTGGGAATTCTGCTTTGCGGCCTGTTTATCGCGTTGATCGCCCGCGTCGGCAATCCGGTTGTGGCGCTGGCCGGGTGCGCCGGAATCGGGATCGGCGTATCGCTGTTGATCATTCCCGCCATGACGCTGATGCAGGGGCAAGTGCCGCAAGAGATGCGCGGCAGGGTCAGCAGCAGTTCGCTCTCTCTGATCGCACTGACCCAAGGAATCGCGCTGCTGTTTGCGGGCGATTTCGCTTCCCGTTTCGGCATTGTCACTGTATTCTATGGGAGCGCGGCAATGCTCGTCGTGATTGCCGTGGTAGGCACCATTCGATTACGGAGACTGGAATGATTTTGCGGTTTGCGATTGGATTACTGTTGGTTGCGCTGTGCGCACCGCTGCGGGTTTCAGCGGCGGCGGGCGCCGGCTGGACCGATATGAAGATGTTAATGGGCGATTGGACTGGCGAAGGTTCAGGTAAGCCGGGCACCGGAACGGGCGAATTCTCCTTCGTTCCGGAACTGCAAGGCAAAATTCTGGTCCGCCACAGCTTTGCCGACTACCCTGGCGCGCGGCATGACGATTTGATGATTGTGTATCGCCAAGACGATGCCACGCGCGCAGACTATTACGACAGTGAGGGACACGTGATTCACTACGCGGTCCAGTCCGACCACCAGCGCATCGTGTTCATGAGCGACAACGCCTCGCAATGGTTCAAGAGCCAGCGCTCTCCGTGCTATCGCCTGACTTATACGTCCTTGCCAGACGAGAAATTGCGGGTGCAGTTCGAGATCGACAACAAGACGTACCTCGATGGAATCTGCCGCCGGAAACGCTAATCTATAAGGCATGACTCCGGATGAACTGAAGAAGCGCGCGGCCGAAGCGGCTGTTGCGCAGATTAAAGATGGCATGGTAATCGGTCTTGGTACCGGCTCCACGGCCAAACATGCGGTGGATTCCATTGGACGGCGCGTTGCCGAGGGTTTGAAGGTGGTGGGCATCCCCACTTCGGAGCGCACGGCCGAACAGGCGCGGTCTTTGAACATACCGTTAGCGACGTTCGCCGAGTATGCCAAGCTCGATCTGGCGATCGATGGCGCCGACGAGGTGGAGATTGGCCCGCTGAATCTGGTCAAGGGACTGGGCGGAGCGCTATTGCGCGAGAAGATTGTCGCCGGTGCTTCGGCGCGCTTTCTGGTGATTGTAGACGACAGCAAGCTGGTCCAGCATCTCGGAACGAAAGCGCCGCTGCCTATTGAAGTGAATCCCTTCGGCTGGGAGGTCGCCGCGCGCAAACTGCGCGAACTTGGCGGCGATCCGAAGATGCGCATGGCCGGGGATAAGCCGTACATCACGGATGGCAGCCACTACATTCTTGACACATCGTTCGGACCGATCTTGAATCCTGTGAAGCTGGCCGAACAACTGGACGCCACCGTGGGTGTGGTCGAGCACGGCCTGTTTGTCGGCATGACCGCGCAGGTGCTGCTCGCGTCGCCCGAGGGCGTGAAGGTGCTGGAGCCGGGGCGCTAGCCGTTTGTCCGAAGGCCGCGTCGCGCTGACGTTTCCGAACTTTCGCTATCACATGACAGGGCGGGTTCTGGGCGTCCTGGCTTCCGAAATGCAAGCGGTCGCGGTGAGCTGGCAGATCTTCGCGATCACGCACCGGCCGCTCGATCTCGGGCTGGTTGGCCTGGCGCAGTTCCTTCCGGGCGTGTTGCTGTTTCTGGTGACGGGTCACACGGCCGACCGCTTTCCGCGCAAGCGCATTCTGCAAACTTGCTACTGCGGCTTCGCGCTTTGCTCGCTGCTCTTCGCACTATTGGCTATCAAAGGCGGCGCCGTCACGCTGACGCCCATTTACACGGTGCTGCTGCTCAACGGTGTGGTGCGCGCGTTCAATGGACCGGCCAGCCAGGCGTTTCTGCCACTGCTGGTGCCGGAGTTGCATTTCCCGAACGCAGTGGCGTGGGGAGCGTCGCTGTTTCAGGTAGCGACGATCGCAGGTCCGATCGCCGGAGGGTTGCTGTATGGATATACGGGGCGGCCGCTGCCCGTGTTCCTGGCCGCGATGTGCAGTTATCTGCTGGCGCTAGGCGCCATCACGCCGGTGCAGCCCATTCGCGCGCAGACGGCGCGGCGCATTGTATCGGCAACCGCGATCAGCGACGGCCTGCGCTACATCCGGAGCAACAAGCTGGTGCTCGGCTCCATCTCGCTGGACTTGTTTGCGGTTCTGCTGGGCGGCGCGGTCGCCCTGCTCCCGGTTTACGCGGGCGACATTTTGAATGTTGGCACGCGCGGTCTGGGGCTGCTGCGCGGGGCGCCGGGCGTAGGCGCGGTGGTCATGGCAATCATCGTGGCGCATTGGCCGTTGAAGAAGAACGCCGGCCCGGCGATGCTGTGGGGTGTGTTTGGCTTCGGCCTGTGCACCATTGTTTTCGGTTTGTCGCGCAACCTGGCGCTGTCGCTGGTGGCGCTGATTCTGCTGGGGGCTTGCGACATGGTGAGCATGATCGTGCGCGGGACGCTGGTTCAGGTCGCCACGCCAGACGAAATGCGCGGGCGCGTAAGCGCGGTGAATATGCTGTTTATTGGCGCGTCGAATGAAGTGGGGCAGTTTGAGAGCGGGCTCACCGCGCAGTGGTTCGGCACGGTGCCGGCCGTGGTGCTGGGCGGCGCGGGCACTCTATTGGTGGTGGCGCTTTGGAGCCGCATGTTTCCGGAGTTGCGTAGAGCGACGACTTGAGTTCGCCGCTTCCAAGCCGGCTTGACTAGGCAGTCGCCGAGTCCGCACTACGTTTGCGATTGAGTTCGAAGCGTTCGGGAACGCTGAGTCCGAGTTGTTGCAGTAGGGG
>DATFZA010000470.1:0-11556 GCA_035314765.1 Bryobacteraceae bacterium | reverse complement strand
ACGGCGGCGGCCAGGGCAGCGATACGGCTCGGTTTCATATTGGGTCGGGGCGGAATAGGCAGCAGAAACTACTTTGCAGCAAACGGGCCCTAATTTCAAGTCCGGCAGGCCTTATCATCGGAGGGTTGGTTGCGTAGGACTCTATGGTACTTTCGGGCTATTGACTCTGACAAGAGTCGAAGAATCGTCAATCCGATGAGCAGAGCGGCGCTCTCGAAAACGTGCCCGCGGGAAGCGCCAGGAGCACAACTACAATAATCTTGACCGAGGCCGTCCCTACCGCGACCCATGCGCGTGGAGGTTAGCGCTGGCGTCCCCTCGCTGACGCTCGGGGTTAGACGACGGGCTAGACGGGTTGGTCAGTGTTTTCTGGCAGCCAGAAGGGCATCGAGGCTGTAACTGCCTCCTCCGGCTACGCAGAAATAGAGGAACAGAAAGCAGTAGAGGACCGAGAGTTCGCCGCCGTTCAGGACGGGCCAAAATCCTTGGGGAGCGTGGGCGGTAAAGTAGGCGGCGGCCATCTGGCCACAGAGCAGAAACGCCACGGGCCGAGTGAACAATCCCAGACCCAGAAGCAGACCGCCCCAAGTCTCGAGAATTCCGGCCACCCAGAGCACGGTGAAGGGCGCGGGGACGGCGCCATGCTGGTCCATTCCGCCGAAGAGACCGAACTCCAGCGTGAGCCCGTGCAAGGCGAAAGTGAAGGCGGAAACGATGCGCAGCAAGGAAAGGACATAGGGGCGAAAGCGCTCGAAAGGCTGGGTCGTCATCAGGTTTCATGGTAAGACGGCTGGGTCGGCTTGCGATGCGTTTCGGCGTCATTTCACGCAACATTTCACGTAGCTACGGAAGTTGAGGCACGGAACTGCCTTATTCATGCGACATTGATGCGACCAGCGGATGGGCCTGCCGATTGCACTCTTGAATGAAGTAGGGAGGCGTACAAACATGCCGCGCTTTCATCACATACTGTTTCCGGTCGACTTTTCCGCCCAATGCCGCACGGTGTGCCCGTTGGTAGAAGCGATGGTCCAGCAGTTTCACTCCAAGCTGACGCTGATGCACGTGATCCAAGTCCCGCCAGGTTGGTACGGCGGGATCGATTGCGGGTATCCGGTGGTGTTGGACATGCCCGCGATGGAAGCGTCGGCCAAGCAGGAGTTGGGTTCCTTCTTTGAACGGTCGCCCGTGACGCCGGACAGGATCGTCGAGTTGGGAGATGCGGCGTTTGAGATCACTGATTTTGCGGAGCAGAATCAAGTGGACCTGATCATGATGCCGACCCACGGGCACGGGAAATTCCGCAGCCTCTTGCTCGGTTCGGTGACGGCGAAAGTACTGCACGACGCCAAGTGCTTTGTCTGGACCGCCGCGCATACCGAAGATCCGGAGGTAGCCAGACATCGTGAGTGCAAGAGCATGATGGGCGCAATCGATCTGACGCCGGCGAGCGCCGTTCTCATTCGCCATTATGCCGAGCTGGCACGCGACTTCAGTGCGAAACTTCGGCTGGTGCACGCGGTCCCTGGGGCTAGCAGCGATATCCCCTACGGCCAGGATCGCGACTTCCAGGCGTTCCTGCTTCAGGCGGCGCGTCAGGAAGCAGCGAAGCTGCAAAGCGAGGCCGGGACGAACTTCGACGTCTGCATGGAGGCGGGGTTGGTATCGGATGTGGTGCGCGCGGCTGCTGAGCATCATGACGCCGATTTGGTCTTGATCGGGCGGAACACGCTGCAAGCAAGGCTTGGGCAGCTTCGCACCAACGCCTATGCGATCCTTCGGAATGCGCCGTGCCCGGTGCTGAGTGTGTAGGCGAATTAAGTTTTTTAACCAGGGGCGGTCCCCTCACTCACGTTCGAGGTTAGGTTAGCGGCTAAGTCGGGTGCGAGCCCGCTTGCGGACGAATCGGGTGTGAGCGCGCGCCGGGGACGAATCGGGTGCCATCATGTCCGGGACGAATCGAGTGCGAGCGCGCCTGCGGACGAATCGGGTGTGAACTCGCCGGGGATGAATCGGCGTAAGCGCGCCGGGGACGAATCGGGTGTGAGCGCGCCGGGGATGAACCGGGTGTGAGCGTGCCGGGGACGAATCGGGTGCGAGCCCGCCGGGGATGAATCTGTGCCATCATGTCCGGGACGAATCGAGTGCGAGCGCGCCTGCGGACGAATCGAGTGCGAGCGCGCCCAGGGACGAGTCGGGTGCGAGCATATAGTGATGCGAGTATCCGGCCTCATACTGGCGTTGATTTCGATTGCTGCCGCGGAGCCGCCGGCGCGCAAGACGCGCAACGTGATCCTCTTGATGAGCGACGGGCTACGTTGGCAGGACGTGTTCCAGGGGGCGGACGCGCTGTTGATGACCGAAGAGAACGGCCGCGCCGCGAATATTCCCAAACTACGCCAGGAGTTCTGGCGGGAGAAACCGGAAGCGCGGCGCGAGGCGCTGATGCCGTTCTTATGGACGGTCGTTGCGAGGCAGGGCCAAATCTTCGGAAATCCGGCGCTGGATTCGAAGGTTTCCGTCACCAATGGGAAGAATTTCTCCTATCCGGGTTATAACGAGATTCTTTGCGGGTTTGCCGATCCCCGCATCGACAGCAACGACAAGGTTCCCAACCCCAATTCCAGCGTGTTGGAGTGGCTGTCGCAAAAGGCCACGTTCCGGCAGCAAATCGCCGCCTTCGCCGTCTGGGACGTGTTTCCCTACATACTGAACACCGCTCGCTCCGGATTGTTCGTCAACGCCGGATACGATCCGATGCTGGCGCCGCCGGTGACGCCGGAGATGGAAGTGCTGAACCGGATCAAGATCGAAACGGGAATCTGGGAAAGCGAGCCACTGGACGCCGGCGTATTCCACACGGCGATGGCCTTTTGGAAACTGCACAAGCCAAGGGTTCTGTTTTTGTCGCTGGGGGACACGGATGAGTGGGCGCACGCTTCCAGGTACGATATGTATCTCGAATCCGTCCATCGCTTCGACCAGTACGCGCGGGAAGTTTGGGAGGCGGCGCAAGCCATGGAAGAGTATCGCGGCAAGACCACGCTGATTCTGGCGGTGGATCATGGCCGCGGCAGCGGATTGAAAGACTGGGCGGGCCATGGCCTGAAACATCCGGACTCAAAGGACGTATGGCTGGCGTTTCTGGGCCCGGATACGCCGGCTTTGGGCGAGCGCGCACGCATTCCCGCAGTGACTGAATCGCAAGTGGCGGCGACGCTGGCGGCGCTGCTTGGCGAGGACTACAACGCCGCCGTTCCGCAGGCCGGAAAACCGATCGCGGACGTGTTGGGCCGTTAGGGGCTGCTGCTTAGAAGTCCGAAGGCATGAGTGTCTGGACTCGCGGACTTATTGCCCCACGTCCAATATAGGCCCAGATAGGCATAATTCTCGCTCTGCCCGACGGCGGTGTGGCCGTAGCAGAAGAGCAGCTGGAAACCGGGGTCCCGAAATTTGTAATAACCGCCGATGTCGACCAGCGTGGCGGGCCGGGTCTGAGCAGTGGCGGCGCCTTCGGGGCCGTGATAAAAGATTTCAGTTCCCAGCGTCAATTTCTTACCCAGATCCCGCTGAACCAGCCAACCGGCGAACGGGTAGCTGCGATAGCCAGGCACGCCTCTGATCACGGTTTCTCCGCCGCCGCCGTAGGTGGTCCAGGGGCCGAAGCTTTTTTGGACCCACAGTGGCAACTTGTACCACGTCTTGCCTACGCCCAAGCCACGCCTGGCGCTTCCGGCGGGAAGTTCGAACATGGTGAATGTGCCGATCATCGGACGGTGTTTGGTCTCCTGCACGAAGCGGTATTTTATGCCGGCTTCGATGTCGCCCAGGCCGAACGCCCTTGGGCCGATGGAAGGGAAAATCGCGGCGGCGGGAATGATGATGTGAAGGTGAACATTGGGAAGAGCGCCCCAATTGAATTCCAGGGCGGGTCCTTCTGTGTCCGTTTCGATCGGGGTGCCATCCGAGTTGGCGAACGTATAGAACTCGTAGTGACGAAAGTCAATGGGCTCCGGGTCGTCGGTCTGAAAAGGGGGACCGGCACTGAGAGGAGTGGACAAGAGAAATAAGAGTGCGGTGGTCCTCATTCGGTCCTCTCTCATCGATTATTGCGTTGGTTGTTGCAGAGATTCGTCCCCGCCCAGGGCGGGTTGCTAACCCGCTGCCGGTTGATAACCGGCCCCACAAGCATGTTGATAACCGGCCCCGCTTAAGGAGCGATCGTGCCCACCGCCTGGATCTCGATGTCCACCGCCGGGTTCACGCGAAATAGAAAATTGCTCGGGTTCTTCATCTTCCATTGAACGTACGGGATGGGGAAATGCAGCGTGGCTTTGATTCGTGTTCCTTCGATGTGGGTCGTAGCGGGAAGAGTGGCTTCTTGCTCCGTGCCGTGAATGCGAAAGCGGCCGTGGATTTGCACGGTGGACTCGCCCGCCAGATTGACAGCGCCGATTACTTTATCCGGCATGAAGACGATCTCGCTGTATTTCTGGCTTTCGATGACGCTTGAGTGCATCTTGCTGTCGCGATCCTTGCTGCCGCTTTCTCCGCTGGTGGCGTCGGCCACGAGTTCGCCAGACGCGGCGCCGGTCTCCGGATTGAAGCGCAATTGACCCCGCTTGAGCTTGAACGTGCCGTGCACGGTGTGCACGTTGCCGGGTAGAATCCAGTGGATCTCGGTAGCAGCGGGATCGATGGAGACCTGCTTTTCCTGGCCGTAAACAAACGGCAGCAAGGCGACGGCAAGAACGAGGAGTCGATTCACGCTGGTTCTACCATCGCAGCAGTACTAACTCCGAGCAGAAGCCCGGGCCCATGGCGGCCAAGACGCTCCAGGCGCCGGGAGCGGGGCGGCGGTGCGTGAAAAAGTCTTCGAGAACCACGAGAACGGAAGCCGAAGAAAGATTGCCCACCTTGCGCAGGCACTCCCACGAGGCAGCCAGGTCTTCGCGTGTGACGCCGAGCGCCTCTTGGGTGGCTTCGAGAATCTTAGGTCCGCCGGTATGGAGGATCCAGGCGTCGATGTCGGCGCGGCAAAGATGGTTATCGCGCAAGAATTCGTCAGCGTCGACGCCTAGGTGTTCGCGAATCACGTCCGGGACCTGGGGCGAAAGAACGATACTGAAGCCTTTTTCGGAAACGTCCCAGCCCATCACGTGTTCGGTGTCCGGATAAAAGCAGGACCGGGTGTCGATAATTTCGGGACCGGGCAAGCTGCCATGGCCGTTGCTACTACATTCAGAACCCGCCACCAGAACTGCGGCCGCCCCGTCGCCAAATAAACCGGATGAGATCAGATTGGCCATCGACAAATCGTCGTGCTGCAAGGTAAGGGAGCAGATTTCGACCGACACCAGCGCGGCGATTTGATTCGGATAGCCTCGAACGTAATCGGCGGCGCGGGCCAGACCGGCGGCGCCTCCCACGCAACCGAGTCCAAAGATGGGCAGGCGGCGAATATTCGGCGAAAGGCCCATTTTGTTGATCAGGACAGCATCTATAGAGGGGCTCGATATTCCGGTGATTGAGGTGAAGAAGAGCGCGCCCAAAGAGCTAGGTTCGAGCCCGGCAGAGGATAACGCGCGGCAGAGGGCCTGACTGCCCAATTGCGCCGCGGCCTGTTGCCAAACGCGATTGTTTTTTCCCCAAGTGTCCAGGCCCGGGTATTGCTCCAACGGCAAGCAGAGAAAGCGGCCATCGACGCCGGTGCGCGTGTGCAGCCGGCGCAGCATCTGAGGATTTTCCATGCGGCCGGCCCAATGGTGTTCCAGCGCCGCAATCAAGACGGATTGAGGGTAATAATGTTCCGGAAACGCGGTCCCGGCGCCGACGATTCTTCTCTCAGACATTCATCACCGTGTCCGCGAGCATCCTTCAATAGCATAACCGGAAAGAGAATGCCGGATATGAATTTGGCTGCGAGCTTGGCCTGGCCCGGCGCCGGCACACCCGCTTTCTGGCCAGGCGCTCCGAGGACCTGCCCAGAGGCAGGTTGCCGACTGGGCTTACAGCCCGAAATACCGCCAACAGTATTTGCAGTATTTTACGAGTCTCATTAAATAGGCGGTATCATCGGATTATCGCGCGGAGTTTGTGTTCGGATTTTGACGCGTGGTGTTTGACGCGCGGAGCTGCTGCGAGGCGCTCGATAGGTGACCACGAGGAGGCCTGCTCTTGGAAGACAATCAGCCTCGGCCAGAAGATACTGGGATGAAATCCTCATCCAAACCCACAGTAGTTGGCATCGGAGCTTCGGCCGGCGGACTCGGCGCACTCAAGAAATTTTTCGACAACGTGCCGGCCGGCAGCGGGCTGGCGTTCGTGGTGGTCGTACACCTTGCGCCAGGGCACAAGAGCCACCTTGCGGACCTGCTGCAGCCGCATGCCCGGTTTCCGGTCCAGCAGGTCAACGAAACAACGTTGCTGGAGCCGGACCACGCTTTCATTATTCCTCCCAACGCAAATATCAGCACGATCGATACTCATTTACGTCTATCGGAACTGGAAGGGAACCGGGGGCATCGGGCGCCTATCGATCACTTTTTCCGGACACTGGCGAACACGCACAATGAAAACGCCGTCGGTGTCGTGCTGAGTGGGACGGGTTCGGATGGCACTCTCGGAATACGAGACATCAAGGCCAATGGTGGTCTGGTCATCGTACAGGATCCGAATGACGCCGAGTACGATGGGATGCCGCAGAGCGTCATCGCGACTGGATTAGCGGACCTGATTCTTCCGGTAGAAGAGATTCCCGGGGCGATTCTGCGGCACGACCGCACCGAGCCGCAAGTGAAGGTTCCCGGGGATGGAGCGGAGGCGGAGCAGAGCGAGAACAAGGTCCTGCATCAGGTGTTCGCCCAACTCCGGGCGGAGACCGACCGGGACTTTAGCCACTATAAGCACTCCACGGCGATGCGGCGCATTGGGAGGCGGATGCAGCTCAACTACATTGAAGACCTGCCGGCGTACCTGGAAAGACTTCGGGAGCACCCCGCGGAAGTCCGCAAGCTGGCCGACGATCTGCTGATCAGCGTCACCAGTTTTTTCCGCGATCCGGAAGCGTTCGAAAAGCTGGAGAAGGAGATCGTCCCTGGGTTGTTCGCAAACAAAGGCCCGAACGATACGGTGCGCATGTGGAGCGTGGGATGCGCCACGGGTGAGGAGGCCTATTCGATCGCCATGCTGCTGCTGGAAGAGGCCGGCCACCGCGAGGCGGCGCCGCAAATCCAAATCTTCGGTTCGGACTTGCATACCCGGTCGCTGCAGCAGGCGCGGGAGGGTCTTTACCTGGGCAACATCGAAGCGGATGTGAGCGCGGAGCGGCTGAAACGGTTCTTTCATAAGGAAAACGGCAGTTACCGGATCCGGAAAGAGGTGCGCGACGCGGTAGTGTTCGCTCCGCACAATGTGCTCAGCGATCCGCCGTTCTCCCGGATCGACCTCATCGCGTGCCGCAATCTGCTGATCTATCTGGATCGCGATGTGCAGCGGGCCGTGATCGAGTTATTTCACTATGCGCTTAATCCGGATGGCGTTCTATTGCTGGGTTCGGCCGAAACCATCGAAGCTTCCGATTTGTTTCGCGCCGAGGACAAGAAATTGTGTCTGTACCGGAGGCGCAATGTACCCGCGCCGGAAGTTCGGCTGCCGGTCTTTCCCCTGACGCGCGCCCGGCTGCCGGACGAACCCGAGCCGAAGACGCAATTCGCCCATCCGATCTCTTACGGGATGCTGCATCAGCGGATGGTGGAGCGGTATGCGCCGCCGAGTCTGCTGGTCAGTCCGGATAACAAGCTGGTCCACCTATCCGAGCATGCGGGACGCTACCTGGTGCATCCGGGCGGGGAGCCCACGGCGAATGTGTTCAAGCTGGTGAGGGAGGAGTTGCGAATTGAACTGCGGGCCTTGCTTCAAGGGGCGCGCGAGACCACCGAAGTCCGCGATTCCAAGCCGATTGCGGTGCAATTCGATGGGTATGCGCGCCCGGTGGTAATGCATGTGGGGCCAGCCCCGGAGGCGGAGCAGGAAGGCTTCGCCCTGATCATTTTTGAGGAGCGTGAGCCGCGAAAACCGGTCCCGGGCGAACCCGAGGCGGCGGGGTTTTCCGAGAACGACGCAGGGCAGACGACCCGGATTGAAGAACTTGAAAACCAGCTGGAAGTGTCGCGCCAGCGGCTGCGGTCGGTCATCGAGGAATACGAAACCGGCCAGGAGGAGATGCGGGCGTCCAACGAAGAAATGCAGTCGACGAACGAGGAACTCCGTTCGACGATGGAGGAGTTGGAGACCTCGAAAGAGGAGTTGCAGAGCATCAATGAAGAACTCCTGACGCTAAACCAGGAGAACCGCTATAAGGTAGAGGAACTCGGCCAACTTTCGAGCGATCTGCATAACCTGTTGTCCGCCACCGGGATTGCAACGCTGTTCCTGGACCGCGAGCTGCGCATTATGCGCTTCACTCCCAAAGTAAGCGAGCTGTTTAACGTGCGGACGGCGGATCGGGGCCGGCCGATTTCGGATCTGACGCATCGCTTAGGCTATAGCGAACTGCAGAGCGACGCCGAGGCCGTGCTCCATGATCTGGCCCCGATTGAGCGCGAGGTACGGGACGACGCCGGGCGCTGGTATTTGACGCGTGTGCTGCCCTATCGCAGCACCGACGACCGGATTGAGGGCGTGGTCATCACCTTTGTGGACATCAGCAGACGGGTGATCGCAGAGACGGCGCTACGCCAGAGCGAGAAGCGGCTGTCCGAGGAACTCGACGCCATGCAACGGCTCCACGGTCTGGTGGCTCGCCTGCTGGTGTGTCCGGACCTGGCGGCGGCGCTCAAGGATGTTTTGGATTCGGCAATTGGGATCACGGGCGCCGAAATGGGAACCATCCGAGTAGTAAACCCGTCGACCAACAACCTGGAAATAGCCGCTTCTCGCGGATTTGAGCCTGATTTTTTCGATCGCTTCGGCTCCGTGGCCACCGACGCCGGCACGGCCTACGGGCGGGCGTTGCAGACAAGGCAGCGAGTGGTGATTGAGGACGTGTTGAACGATCCGCGATACGAGCCGTTTCGGGAAATGGCGGCCATGGCCGGGTACCGGGCGTTGCAAGCAACTCCGTTGGTCAGCCGGGACGGACGCATCCTGGGAATCCTGTCCACCCACTATGCCCAGCCCCGTGTCCCATCGGAACGCGACCTGCGAATTCTGGATCTATACACCCGGCAAGCGGCGGATTTCGTGGAGCGCCGGCGCGCCGAAGAAGAGTTGCGCCAGAGCGAAGAGCGCTATCGGTTGCTGGTGGAAAACGCGCGGGAATATGCCATCTTCATGCTCGACGCGGAGGGACGGGTGGCGACCTGGAATTCGGGGGCCGAGTGCATCTTCGGCTACCGCGAGGAAGAAATTTTGGGCGGCTCGGGCGCGATCCTTTTCACGGAAGAGGACCGCGCGGCGGGTGTTCCCGAGGCCGAGATGGCGCGGGCCGCCGATGGAATCCGGTCTTCGGACGACCGCTGGCAAACGCGCAAGAACGGGTCCCGCTTCTGGGCCAGCGGAGCGATGGAACTGCTGCATTCGCCGGAAGGAACGTTGCGGGGGTTTGTCAAGGTTCTGCGCGACAATACGGAGCGAAAAGCGGCGGAAGACGCTTTGCGCGCCCACGAGCGTAATCTGAGCGCCGCCAATGAGGCGCTGACTCGCGTCAATGCGGATTTGAAACAGTTTGCCATTGCCGCCAGCCACGACTTGCGTGAACCGTTGCGAACGGTGTCCACCTATTCGGAATTGCTGATCGAGGCTACGCGGGAAGGGCGCGAGCAGGATGCGCAGATGGCTGTCGGGGTCATTGTGGAAACGAACGGAAAGATGGGCCGGCTGCTGGACGACCTGCTGATGTATACGCAACTGAACGTCGACGAAGAGCGTCACGACCAGCGGGTCGACCTGAATCTGGTAGTGGAGGAAACGCTGGCGAACTTGAAGACGATCGTCGAAGAAAGCGGCGCGCAGGTAACCTATCAGGGGCTGCCGGCGGTCCGCGGCCGGGAAACGTACTTCATTCAGTTATTTCAAAATCTCATCTCCAATGCCATCAAATATCGCAAGGAGCACCCGCCCAAAGTTCATATTTCGGCGCGGCGAACGGGCGAGGAATGGCGCTTTGCCGTGGCCGATAACGGCATTGGCATCGATCCCAGGTTCCAGGAGCAAATCTTTGGAGTGTTTAAGCGGCTGCATGGCAGCGAGATTCCCGGAACCGGGTTTGGTCTGGGCATTTGCCGGCGGGTGGTGGAACGCAGCGGCGGGCGCATCTGGGTGGAGTCGAAGCTGGGCGAGGGAACGACGTTTTATTTCACGCTGCCGGTTGCGGAGGGGAATTAGAACTCGAACTAGCTTTGTCCAATGATCGGCGTTCATCGGCGTTCATCGGCGGCTAATAATAATTCTGAGAGGTATTGGGTTGGGTGGCACACCGAGATTGGCCGCCGATAAACGCCGATAAACGCGGATTCTTTGGATGGAGGAATCCGAGTCAATGCGCGTCAACAAAGCGCTCAGACGGCAATCGCTGGATCCAAGAACGCTGGTCCGTTGTCTCAGGAATGGTCAGGCCGCGAGCAGAACTGACGATTTCGATTGCTTGCTCCGGGCTAAGTCCGGATCGCGCCAAAACTCCAGCTACAATCAAGCCTGCGCGGCCAACGCTCTGGCGGCAATGCACGGCAACGTTCTTTCCGCTTCCCAAGGCTTCGGAGATGGCGGCGATTAGCCAGATCGCATCGGACGTGGATTTTGGCACGTCCCGATCTGGTATGGGGAACGAGATGAAGCGGATGCCATTGGCTTCCGCAGCTTTCGCCTCATCCGCCAAGCCCAACTGGGCAGCTTCTTCCGATTCCAGGAGGGAGACGATAACATCGATTCCGGCGCGCCGCCACCCGCTTGCGTCATCTTCGAGCCAGTCCCTACCTCTAGGCCGAGCAACAACGGCCAGTCGGCCTCGCCACGGTCCTGGTATCCAGAAGAGGTCAGGTGTCATCGCGATCTTTCTCTAGTATCTCTCGCGGAAGGTCATGAATGTTCTCCGCGCGTTCCAAGAGAACGCATAGCCGATGATGACCGTCGAGGACAGTTCCGTCAGGCCGGACCTTCAGCGAGCCTGGCAGACCAGGGCGCAACGAACTTCGTATTTCATCGGTCGAAAGATGGCGAAACGCTGTGAGCTTCACGGAACTCATCATCTGCTCGGTATGAAGAAATCGCAGATCTGGTTTCCGCGAAGAGTCCACAGCTATGTGTCACTCCGTTTGGTTGGGAGACGGGGCGCTTGCAAGGCACGCACTTCCTCCGGCCGCAGTTCGCGATACTTGCCGATCTCCAAGCCGCCAATCGCGATGGGGCCGATGTGCGTACGCACCAACTTGAGCACTTTGCTGTCGACGGCTTGAAGCATGCGCCGGACCTGGCGGTTGCGTCCTTCGCGAATGGTCAGGCTGATGAAGCTATACTTCTCCGAATCGCGCACGCGTGTTATTTCCGCGGGCTGGGTGG
>DATFZA010000469.1:0-19970 GCA_035314765.1 Bryobacteraceae bacterium | reverse complement strand
CAACCACGACATCGGCGTAGTCGCCCGCGTTGGTGACGGCTCCCGATCCGAGGCGGATACGGTTACCGCTGGCTCCCGCGCGGGAGCGGCTGGGCGGCTCGATTTCAGCCGGAATGATTTCAACCGTCCAGATTCCATTGCCGTTGCGGGCGCAGAGATCGGCGAACATCTGGCCGCAGGTTTGGGCGCCCTCGCCGGAGTCGCTGACGATTTCAATGATATGTTGAGTAACAGTTTGTACGGCGGTCTGGACGGCAGGCATCTGTTTTGCTTGAGCACGTGTAGTGCCCTTTCGTGAGCCCCTGCTTTCAGGTCAACCGCTCAGGGGACACCGCTGCGAGATCTTTGAGCGAAGGAGTTCGGACTCGAGCCCGCAGCGTCCCCATCCGCGATTGGTTCAATAACCCGCCCCACAACAGTGCGGGAAACCGGGAGTTTGGCGCATCTGACCCTGGGAATCGATCACCAGGGCCTCGACGTGCCAGGACTTTGCCAGTTGCATTCCCTTTTCGCCTCCGAGAATGAAGATACCTTTGGCGAGCACCACCCCGAGTTCAGCGGAAGGCGCGAGTACCGTCACAGACATAGAGGCAGTTGCCGGCCAACCGGTGCGCGGGTCAATGATGTGGTGATAGCGCACGCCGTTTACGAAACGAAATCGCTCGTAGTCGCCCGAGGTGACGAGAGCCATGTCGCTTAGCGCGATAGTTCCCAGCAACTCACCACGCTCTTTGCGCGGGTGCTGAATGCCCAGGCGCCAGGGTTCCCCAAGGTTGGCGCCGTGCACTAGCACGTCTCCGCCGCCATCCACTAGCGCGTCCGTAAAGCCTTTTTGCAGCAGCACTTGCATGGCGCGATCGATGGCGTAACCTTTGGCGATACCGCCTAGTCCGATGTTGGTTCCAGCGGGGATGAAAATTCGATCCCCTTGAATTTCAATTTTGCGAAAATCGATCCGTTGGCGGGCGATTTCAACTTCTTTCTGGGAGGGCACGCGGAACTTGTCGTCGAAGCGCCAAATCGCTCCCATGCCGCGCCAGGTAACGTCGAAAGTCCCTTCCGTCGCACGGCTGTAGCGCACGCTGCGCTCTAGCAACTCCCGCAATTCCGCTGGCACGGCAACGGCTGTTTTGCCCGCCGCAGCGTTGACTTGCGAAATAGGAGATTGGGGCTTCCATTCGCTCATCAGCCGGTCAATTCGCTCTAGCTCGGCATAGGCGGCATCCGTAGCCTGCTGAGCCGCTTCGGGATGTCCATGATCGATGACGTCAATGGTCCAAAGCGTTCCCATCAGCGTCCGCTGAGTCTTTACGAAACGAAAGTTTGGCGTGGTTAAGCGCCAGGCGAGGAGCAGGCCTACGAAGCCAAGGGACAGAAGCGTCCGCACCAAGATACGCCGCATAGGACTAGGTCCAGAGCATTTTCCCAACCATTTCCAATTGGCCCGCCGATTGCCCCGCCAGGGTGAAATGCGCCGTACGGATTCCGCGAGGATGTAATGAAGCGATTGAAACACTGCCAATGCCCGCCGCCGATCGATTGTAATGGGTGGTCTAACTCTGCGTCATTTCACCCAACAAACTGGTGGCATTGCGCATGATCGCCGAGTACCTGATTGCCGCGGGTGTGATGGGCGGCATGGGCGTCCTGCTGGCGATGGTGCTGGCCTATGCGGACCGCAAATTATATGTCTATGAAGACCCGCGGATCGATGCAGTAGAAGACCTTCTGCCCAAAGCGAACTGTGGCGCCTGCGGATGTGCTGGGTGCCGGGCCTTTGCGGAAAAAGCAGTGAAGGGCGAGATCGCCCCTGGCAAATGTACGGTGAACAGTGCGGAAGGGATTTTGGCCATAGCCGAGCTGCTCAAGGTGGATGCCGGTGGAGACGAAAAGCGGGTGGCGCGGCTGGCCTGCGCGGGTGGGGCGCACGTCGCCGTGCAGAAGGCTCGCTACGCGGGACTAGAGTCTTGCCGGGCTGCCGCGCTGGTGTCGGGCGGCGGCAAAGCATGCTCGTGGGGTTGCCTGGGACTGGGCGATTGCATGCGGGTGTGCTCTTTCGATGCGATCCGGATGGACCGGCAGGGATTGCCGGTAGTGAGCGAGGCGAGATGCACGGCTTGCGGCGATTGCGTCGAGGTGTGTCCGAAACAACTCTTTGAACTCCATCCGGTCAGTCATCGCCTGTGGGTAGCTTGCAGGAACTTGTTAGACGGAGCGATCGCCGAGATGCAGTGCGAGGTGGCCTGCACGGCTTGCGGCCGCTGTGCCTCCGATGGGCCCGCGGGGCTGATCCAGGTAATGAACAATCTTGCAGTGGTGAACTACGCGGCCAACAAACTGGCGACGCCCGTTCCGATTGAACGTTGCCCGACAGGCGCCATTGTCTGGTTCGGAGAGAAGGCGCCAGGGCCGGTGAAGGGGATCGAGGCCAAGAAAATCACGCGAAAGTCGCCGCGGCCGGTGGAGCTTGCGGATGTTCCCGTGGCAGTTGCAAGAAGGGAAGCGAACCTATGAATCAGAAGCAGACTTTTCGATATCCAGGGACCAGGCAGGCAATGGACGGCAACACGGCCGTTATTATGTGCGAGCGCGAATCGAGCGACGCCGCCGGCGCGTACCCGATCACTCCGTCCACACAGATGGGCGAATACTGGGCGGAAGAATCGGCCAAGGGCCACATCAATATTTCCGGACGCCCGCTGATTTTCATCGAGCCGGAAGGCGAACACGCCGCGGCGGCGGTAACGGCGGGCCTTTCGATGACCGGGTTGCGCGCGACGAATTTTTCGTCGGGGCAGGGAATCGCGTACATGCATGAGTCTCTTTATGCGGCGGTGGGCAAGCGGCTGACCTACGTTTTGAACATGGGCTGCCGCGCGATGACCAAGTCGACGCTCAACGTGCATGCGGGCCACGACGATTACCACGCTGTTGACGATACGGGCTTCTTTCAAGTGTTCGGCAAGAGCGCGCAGGAGGTCTGCGATCTCAACATCATTTCGCACCGGATCGCGGAGCTGGCGCTGACGCCCGGCATCTGCGCGCAGGATGGATTCCTCACGACGCATTTGATTGAATCGCTGTTGCTGCCCGAGCGGGAGTTGATCGCCGAGTACCTGGGACGCCCGGACGACATCATCGATACGCCTACGCCGGCGCAGCAGATTCTCTATGGCGCGCAGCGCCGCCGCATTCCGGAATTGTGGACGGTGGACAATCCGGTGATGGTGGGCGTGGTGCAGAATCAGGACGCGTATATGCAAAGCGTCGCGGCCCAGCGGCCATATTTCTTTGAACATATCGCCGGTCTCACGGACCGCGCCATGGATGAGTTCTATGAGCTGACCGGCCGCAGATATAACCGTGTTTCCACTTACCGCACGGAGGACGCCGAGTATCTGATCCTGGGCCAGGGCAGTATGATTGTCACCGCCGAAGCCGTGGCGGACTACCTGCGCGATACGCGCAAGCTCAAAGTTGGCGTGGTCAATCTCACCATGTTCCGGCCTTTCCCCGGCGATCTATTAGGACCTCTGCTGCGAGGCCGCAAGGGCGTGACTGTGCTGGAACGGGTGGACCAACCGCTTGCCGCCGATCTGCCGCTGATCAAAGAAATCCGCTCGGCTCTTGGACGGTGTGCGGAAAACGGACGCTTCGCCAATGGGACGATTCCGTTTCCGGGTTATGCGTCTTTCAAGAAACCCGAAGATATGCCGCCGCTCTATTCAGGATCGTTCGGACTCGGCAGCCGAGACTTACAACCGGAAGGCCTGATCGGCGCGGTGGAGAACATGCTGCCTTCGGGCGGCAAGCAGCGCTTCTTCTATCTATCGATCGATTTTGTACACGACAAGCCCTTCACGCCCAAGCAGGAGATCCATCAGATCCAGGTCGCCGATGCCTATCCAGGGCTCAAGCAACTGGCGGTGCATGGCAGCGAAAATCCGAACCTGATGCCGAAGGGCAGCATTGCAGTGCGCATCCATTCGGTCGGCGGATGGGGCGCCATCACGACCGGCAAGAATCTGGCGATGACCTTGTTCGATCTGCTGGGTTACCACATCAAAGCGAATCCAAAGTATGGGTCGGAGAAAAAGGGCCAGCCGACCACTTACTATCTCTCCGCAGCTCCGGAACCGATCCGCATCAATTGCGATTACTTCTATGTGGACGTCGTGCTGTCTCCCGATCCCAACGTGTTTCAACATTCGAATCCATTGGCGGGGCTGCGCAAGGGCGGAGTGTTTATTCTGCAAAGCGCGTTTGAGAAACCGGAAGACGTCTGGCAGCAGATCCCGGAGAAGTTCCAACGCATGATTGTGGAGAACAACATCCGGGTTTACTATCTGGACGCGTTTAGTATTGCCCGCACCGAGGCCACCGACACGGAGCTGCAATTCCGTATGCAGGGCATCGCGTTTCAGGGCGCTTTTTTTGCAGCCTCGCCATTGCTAGCGCAGTCGGGCCTGAAAGAACCGCAATTGTTCAACGCCATCAAGGCTCAGTTGGAACACAAGTTCGGTAGCAAAGGCGCGCGCGTGGTGGAAGATAACCTGCGCGTGGTCCGGCGCGGCTTCGACGAGATCAAAGAAATCACGAACAAGGAAATCGCCGCACAGACCAGCACGAGTTTGCGGCGTGCGCCGGAACTCCCGACGATGCTGAAGCAGTTGCCGTCCGCGTCGACTCCGACGACGGACGTCCATCGCTTCTGGGACCAGACGGCCAGCTTTTATTTGAGCGGGCGGGGCAACGACAATCTGGCGGATCCGTTCATCGGGCTGAGCATGATTCCCGCGGCCACCGGCGTATTTCGCGATATGAGCGGGGTGCGCTTCGACCATCCGCAATGGAACGCCGCGAACTGTACGGCCTGCGGCAATTGCTACACCGTCTGTCCGGATAGCGCGATTCCGGGCCTGGTGCACGCGCCTTTGTCGATTCTCGAAACAGCAATGAAAGCGGTGACCGCGAAAGGACGCCCGGTGCAGCATCTGCCGCGCGCCATTCGCACGCTGGAACAGAAGTTGCGGGTACGAATAGACGCGACCGGCGAAAAGGCCGACTTCCATCAGATCCTGGAAGACGGCATCTCCGAAACGGTGCTGGGCTATCCGGTAGGCTCGACATCGCGGACCGAAGTGGAGCAGGAACTCACCTGGCTGCGCGAGGCGCTGACCGGATTCAACTTTTCCGTTACGCAGAATTACTGGTTCGCGCGGGAACGCAAGAAAAAAGGCAGCGGCGGGCTGCTCTCCATCACCATCAATCCCTACACCTGCAAGGGTTGCATGGAATGCGTGAAGATGTGCAACGACGACGCGCTGAAGCCCGTGCCGCAGACGCCGGCATCGCTCGAAACGTTGCGCCAGGGTTGGGAATTCTGGCAGGCGCTTCCGACCACCTCGCCGGATTTCATCCGGATCGAAGATTTGGATGAAAAAATTGGCGCACTGCATACGCTGCTGCTGGACAAACGCAACTACCTGGGCATGGTGGGCGGAGATGGCGCCTGCCTCGGCTGCGGTGAAAAGACTGTGGTTCATTTATTCACTGCCACGGTGGAAGCGCTGATGCAGCCGCGCGTGGCGAAGCAGGTTGCCAAGCTGGAAGACCTGATCGCGCGGCTCGATCAACATATACGGCTGAAGCTGGCGGGCTCGCTCGATTTATCGGATAGCCACAGGATTGATGAAGCGCTGAACAAACTCACGCGTAGCGATCTCACGCTGGCCAGCTTCTCAGAGAAGCTGGACGAGCGCCATGCCGGCAAGACTCTGGATGCCGATTGGCTGCGGTGGGTGACGCAATTGCTGGCCAAGTTGAAGCACTTGCACTGGCAATATACCGAAGGCGCGACGAAGCGCGGCCGCTCGAACATGGGGATTATCAATTCCACGGGTTGCACCTCAGTGTGGGCGTCGACTTATCCATTTAACCCTTACCCGTTCCCGTGGACCAACCACCTGTTCCAGGATTCGCCTTCGATGGCGATGGGGATTTTTGAAGGCCATATGGCCAAGATGGCGGAGGGCTTTAAGGCCGTCCGGCTGGCGGAGCTGGAACTAGACGGGGGCGGATACAAGCCGGAGAAACACGCCGAATACGCTACGTATTTCAACTGGAAACAATTTACCGACGAAGAGTTCCACCTAAGCCCGCCGGTGGTTTCGATGGGCGGCGATGGCGCCATGTACGACATCGGATTCCAGAACCTGTCGCGCATGATGATGTCCGGCAAGCCCATCAAGGTGCTGGTGCTCGATACACAGGTCTATTCGAACACCGGCGGCCAGGCCTGCACTTCGGGCTTCACCGGTCAGGTCTCGGACATGGCTCAGTACGGCAAGGCATTTAAGGGCAAGGAGGAAGTGCGCAAGGAGATCGCGCTGGTGGCCATGGCGCATCGCACCACATATGTGATGCAGAGCAGCATCTCGAGCCCCACGCATCTGATCGAAGGCTTTATCGACGGCCTCAACTCGCGGCGGCCGGCGCTGTTTAACATTTACAGCCCGTGCATGCCGGAGCATGGCATTGGCGACGATCTGGCGGAACACCAGAGCAAGCTGGCGGTAGAGTCGCGCGCCTATCCGCTGATCCGCTACAACCCGGACAAAGGTATTTTGCCGGAAGAGTGCTTCGACCTCGAAGGCAATCCGGCGATGGACCAGGATTGGCCGTCTTACACGCTCCACTTCCAGGACGAGAACGGTAATCAGGACAAAATGGATGCGCCGCTGACCTTCGCGGATTTCGCGGTGACGGAAGGGCGCTTCCGGAAGCAGTTCCGCACTGTGCCGCGCGATGCCTGGAACGACAACATGATTCTGCTGGCCGAGTATTTGAAGCTCACGGAAGACGAGCGGGAAGGGAAGTTTCCGTTTATTTGGGCGGTGAACGCCAAGAACCGTCTGGTCCGGGTGATTCCGGCAGAACCGATTGTGCGGGCCTGCGAGGATCGGCGGAACTTCTGGCTGATGTTGAAGTCGATGGCGGGCTTACGGCAACAGAAGCTGGACGATCAGACGGTCCGGCGTATTCGCGCAGAGTTTGCGCAGGAGTTCGCCGGCAAGCTGATGCTGATGATTGACGGGGGAACCAGCGCGGCGTCGGCGGCGGTAGTGGAAGCCACCGCTGCGCCCGTGGCAGCGATTGCCGCGCCTGTGAACGGTGGAAGCGCGGCCTGGATCGAATCGAGTCTCTGTACTTCCTGCGACGAATGCATCAACATCAACCCGCGCATCTTCGCTTATGACGAGCATCGTCACGCCACGATCAAAGACGCGAGTTGCGGGCCGTACAAAGATCTGGTTCGCGCGGCCGAGAAGTGCACCGCGCAGGTAATTCATCCCGGACAGCCGCTGGACCCGAACGAGAAAGACTTGCCGAAGCTGATCCAGCGGGCTGCCAAGTACAACTGATATGGGAGTTCTCGACCTGATCACCGGGAAGCGGCAACTCTGGCGCGGCGTGCACGTGCCGGAGTTCAAGGACCTCACCTGCCATCTACCCATCCGGCGGATGCCGTTTGCACCGATGCTGGTGGTTCCGTTGTCGCAACATGCGGGCAGTCCGGCCAAGGCGATCGTGCAAGCCGGGCAGGAAGTTGTCCGTGGAGAACCCATTGCGGAAGCGGACGGTTTCATGTCCGTACCGATGCATGCACCGGTGACGGGCAAAGTAGACCGCATCGCGCTGGCGCCCAGCGCCCGCGGCGACCTGTCGCCGGCGATTTATATAAAAACATATGCCAGCGCGAGCCAGGAAATCCTCTACGGCGCTCCGCAGGATATCGAGCAGATGACGGGAGAGGAGATTGTTCGCGCCGTCCAGGCCACTGGCGTGGTCGGTCTGGGCGGCGCGGCGTTCCCGACGCACGTGAAGTTGAGAGTGCCCGATGGTAAACGCATCGACACCGTGGTGGTGAATGGCTGCGAGTGCGAACCGTATCTGACGGCGGATCACCGCATCATGCTGGAGCAACCTAAGAAAGTGCTGCATGGCGCGCGCGTGGCGATGCGAGCCGTGGGGGCGGAGCGCGCGATTGTGGGCGTGGAAGACAACAAGATGGACGCTGTCGAAGCGCTCAAGGCCGCCAACGCCGGCCACATCGACATTGACATAGAGGCCGTGGCCGCGAAATATCCGCAGGGCGCGGAGAAAATGCTGGTCAAGGTCCTGCTGGGCCGGGAAATCCCTTCGCGAGGCTTGCCGTCGGACATCGGCGTGGGCGTCTTCAACGTTGCGACGCTAGCGCAGATCGGCGATTTGTTGCCCAACCGGCAAGGCCTCATTGAGCGCGTGGTGACCATCAGCGGCCCGGGCGTCAACAAGCCCGGCAATTACTTAATGGCGCTGGGAACGCCGCTGCGCTTCGCCCTGGAATTTGCGGGATGTACCGATCAGGCCGCTTCGGTGGTTTTGGGCGGACCGATGATGGGCGCGGCCATCGGCTCCTTCGACGTGCCGGTCACCAAAGGCGTGACGGGCATTCTGGTGTTCACGCACCAGGCGGTCAACGGCAAATCCCACATTTTTCCCTGCATCCATTGCGCGGCCTGCGTCGACATTTGTCCAATGCATCTGAATCCATCGAGGCTCGGAATGCTGGCCCGAAAAGATCGCTACGAAGAAATGGAGGCCGACTACCACTTGACCGATTGTTTCGAGTGCGGTTGTTGCAGCTATGTTTGCCCTTCGCATATCCCGCTGGTGCAGTATTTCCGCGTGGCCAAACAGATGAACCGGGAAAGCAAAAAGGCGGCGAAGGTATGAGCCGCAGCACAGTGATCGAGATCCGGACCTCGCCGCATCTGCATGCGGACCGTTCTGTCGATATGATCATGCGCAATGTGGTCTACGCGCTGCTCCCCATTTGCGCGTATGCGGTGTGGCTGTTCGGCGTCAGCGCGCTGGCACTGCTGATTGTCTCTACCGGCGCTTGCGTGCTCACCGAGCATATCGCTTGCCGGATCTCGAAGAAGGAGACGTCCGTGGGCGATTTCTCGGTGGTGATCACCGGCATTCTGCTAGGCCTGGTTCTGCCTCCGGGATTTCCTCTGTGGATGACCGCGGTCGGCGGATTTATTGCCGTCGCGCCGGGCAAGATGCTGTTCGGCGGACTCGGTTTCAACATATTCAATCCCGCGCTGGTGGGGCGGGCGTTTCTGCAAGCGGCATTTCCCACCGCGATCATGGCGTACACGCAGCCGCTGGCGGCCAACCGCTTTTCGGAGTTCATTCCTTCCACGCTGGCGATACCGCTGATGAAGGCGCCGGCGGTGGCCGCGCTGACCAGCGCGACTCCATTGATGATGCAGAAGTTCGACCATGTTTCGAGCCTGGCGTCGACGTTGCTTTGGGGACAACATGCCGGATCGGCGGGCGAGACCTGCGCGCCATTGGTCTTTCTGTGCGGGCTGTACCTCATCGTCCGCAAAATGATGGACTGGCGCATTTCCGCGTCGATGTTGCTGGGCGTCGCGGTGTTCGGCGGGCTATTTCATTGGATCAATCCAGCCCAGTATCCAAACCCGTGGGTGGAACTGCTTTCCGGCGGCCTGATGCTGGGCGCCATGTTCATGGCTACCGACCCGGTGGCGTCGCCGGTGACGCCACGCGGCATGTGGATCTATGGGATCGTCATGGGGTTGATCACGGTGTTGATCCGCTTTCTGGGTGGTTTGGCGGAAGGCGTGATGTACGCCATTCTGATTGGAAACGCGCTCTCGCCGCTGATCGACAACGTGACCCAACCGCGCACCTACGGCGAGCGCAAGACGAAGGCGGTGGCCACGTGAGCAACAGCGTCAAGATGGTCCGGATGCTGGGCGCTGTCTCTCTGCTTTGCGGGCTGTTGATTGTGGTTACGCACGTCAACACGCTGTCGCGGATTCGCCACAACCAGGAAACGATCATGAAGGAGTCGGTGGCGCAACTGCTGCCGGGCATCCAGAAGCAGATCATTTATGGCGTCGAGCCCAACGGCGACCTCACGATTCAGGCTGGCATCGAGAGCGAAGGCAAGCGTTACCTGATTGCCGGCTACGACAGCGGCGGCAAATTGCTGGGCGTGGTGATTGAAGGGAGCGAGCGCGGCTACGCGGATGTCATCACGGCCATGTATGCGTATTCGCCCGAGCAGAAGACCGTCACGGGTTTCAGCGTGATAGAGATGCGCGAGACGCCCGGCTTGGGCGACCGGATCAACAAAGACGCGAACTTCCTTGAGAATTTCAAGGCGCTGGACGCATCGCATCCCATCAAAACCGTGAAACATGGAACCAAGAAAGAACCCTGGGAAATTGATGCCATCTCCGGCGCGACGATTTCTTCCCGCGCCGTCGGACGCTTGCTCGACAAGAGCGTGCAAGAGACGGTTCCGGTGATTGAGAAAAACCTGGACCGGATGCAGCGAGGTAATTAGATGAGCGAAATATCCTGTCATCCCAAAACGACCGAGTTGAAGAGCAGGGATCCGTTTTTGAACGGATTGTGGAAGCAAAACCCGGTCTTCGTGCAAGTGCTCGGCATGTGTCCCACGCTGGCCATCACCAATAGCGTCCGGAACGCGATGGCGATGGGGCTGGCCACGACGTTCGTGTTGTTTTGTTCCAACGCATTGATCTCGATGGTCCGGAAGATCGTTCCCAAGCAGGTGCGTATCGCGACATATATTGCCATCATCGCCACGTCCGTAACCGTGGTGGACTACCTGGTGAAGGCGATCAGCATCCCTGTTTATAAGGCGCTGGGCGCTTACATCCCGTTGATCGTGGCCAACTGCATCATCCTGGAGCGCGCGGAGGCGTTCGCGGGCAAGAAACCGGTGGTCCCGGCGATGTTGGATGGACTGGGGATGGGTCTTGGCTTTGCATTTGCGCTGACGTGCCTGGGCGCGGTTCGCGAGGTGCTGGGCGCGGGAACATTCCTGGGAGTTTCGTTATTCGGGCCGCACTTCGAGCCGTGGGTGCTGTTTCTGCTGCCGCCCGGAGGATTCATTTCGCTCGCCGTCTGGCTGTTGACTTTCACGCTGTGGCGGGAGCGGGCTGACAGGCGGCGGCAAGCGGAAACCGTGAAATTGGAGGAGCCCGCGGTGGAGGTGTACTCATGAGCCACGAACCGTTAAGTCACATTTTCCTGGACGCGTTTCTCATTAACAACTTCGTATTGTGCGTGTTTCTGGGCATGTGCTCTTTTCTCGGGCTATCGGCGAAATTCTCCACCGCCTGGCGGATGGGCGTGTCCGTCATCTTTGTCATCACGGTAAGCTCCGTCCTCTCTTATGGCGCCAACCAGATTTTGGTGGCCGTGCACGCGGAGTATCTACGGCTGATCGTCTACATCATCATCATTGCCTCCACCGTGCAGTTGACGGAGATGTTTATCAAGAAGGAGAGTCCGGGGCTGTTCCGCGAGTTGGGCGTCTATTTGCCGCTGATCACCACCAATTGCGCTGTGCTGGCGGTGCCTTTATTCCAGACTTCGCGCAATTACAATCTGGTGCAGAGCACGGTGTTCGCGGTCGCGGCCAGCGGCGGATACTGCATGGCGCTGGTCTTGCTTTCTCTAGTGCGCGAGCGCACAGAACTTTCCGACATTCCCAGCCTGGCCAAAGGCACCGCGTTGACCTTAATATTGGCGAGTATCTTGTCTCTGGCTTTTATGGGTTTTGCCGGCATTGGGAGCAGTGGGAACTAAATTATGGAACTCGTCAGGACGATCATCGGCTTTGCTTTTGTGCTCGGAGGCTGGGTTCTTCTGCAGAATTTCATCCGTAAACAGAGTGGCTGCGCCGGCGACAAGGATCTGCTCGACTACATGCCGAACGGTTGCGCCGGATGCTCCCGTTCAGGCGAATGCCGCAAACGAAGGGACGAAATATCATCATGAACTTACGCGAATACGACATCAGTAATCCTTATACGGCGACGTTGCTCAGCAGCGACCGGATCACTCCGCCGGAGTCTGAAGCGGAGGTTCGTCACGTGGTTCTCGAAATCCCGGATTGCGATTTCGACTACTACGAAGGGCAGAGTATCGGCGTGCTGGCTCCTGGTCCGCACGAGTTCGGCAACGCCCATCATTTGCGTCTCTATTCGATCGCCAACCCGCGCGGCGGCGAAGCCGGAACCCCGGATCGAATCTCCATCTGCGTGCGGCGCTGTTTCAGTATCGACGACATCAGCGGCGAGCGCTATCCGGGGCGGGCTTCGAATTTTCTTTGCGATGCTCAGCCGGGTGACTCGATTCAGGTGGCGGGGCCGTTCGGAGTCCCGTTCCACATCCCGGAGGATAATACCTCCAACCTGCTGATGATCGGCGCGGGTACCGGCATCGCTCCCTTTCGGGCCTTGGTGCGGCACATCTATGAAACGCGCGGCGGATGGCTCGGCAGCGTGCGGCTTTTTTACGGAGCGAAGACCGGCATGGAACTGCTCTACTTGAACGACGTCCGCAAGGACCTCGGTCTGTACTACGACAACAAGTCGTTCCAGGCTTTCGCGGCGGTGAGTCCGCGGCCGCATTTTGACGTGGCGCCCGCTCTGGACCAGAAACTGGCGGATCATGGACCGGAGATTTGGGAGATGATCCGGAATCCGAAGACGCACGTCTACGTCGGAGGGTTGATGGATGCGGACAAGAAGTTCCAAAAGGCGATGTGCGCGGCGGCCGGATCGGAGCAGGATTGGATCGATCTGCGCGCCTCGCTGATTGCGTCGAATCGTTACGATGAACTGCTGTACGAGTGAGTGCTGGGGGGCACTCATCCGCTCTCCGGCGGCCGCGGCTGGGAATCGGCTGCACAGTCGCAGATGCGACATCGTCGTCGCGCTCTGCGGAGAACGAGTCCTTGACATGTACGGTTACGTACCGTACGCTTGTAGGGGAGGGAATGAAGATGCGCCAAGCAATTGTAAAATCGCGGAAACGCAAAGCGCCGAAGGCAAAGGCCTATCGCTTTGACGCGCGCCTGAACGAAGAGCAAAAAGTCCTCATTCAAAAGGCGGCGGACCTCCAAGGACGAAGCATGACGGACTTCGTTCTGCACAGTGCGGAAGCGGCAGCCGAGCGCACGATTGAAGAAAGGGCGATGCTGATCCTCAGCGCGGGAGAGACCGAATCTTTTGTGGATGCCATCTTGCAACCAGCCCAGCCTGGACCCGTGCTGCGGACCGCCGCTCGGCATTATAAGAATGCCGTCCGTCGATAAGATGGGCTCGACGCCGAGTCCGTTTTCGTTCGAATCGCTTGCGGATCACGACAGAATCCCATTCACATGCGGCATCACCGAACTGGACAACTACCTTCATCAACAGGCCGGCCAAGATGCAAAGCGAAAGGTGGCAGCTCCCTTCGTCATGGTGGACGAAACGCGCCAAATTGTCGGTTACTATACGCTGTCTGCTTACGGAGTTCGCAGCACGGAATTGCCTCCTCAGGTTGCCAAAAAACTTCCCAAGTATCCGCTGATCCCAGCCACATTACTTGGCCGACTCGCTGTCAGCCGTGAGCATCAGGGACAGAAGCTAGGAAGGCTGCTGCTGATGGACGCTCTCTATCGCAGCTGGAAGAATACAACACAAGTGGCGTCAGCCGGCGTGGTCGCTGAAGCCCTCGACAATTCCGCGAGAGAATTTTATTTGCACCA
This sequence comes from Bryobacteraceae bacterium, assembly GCA_035314765.1. GTDB lineage: Bacteria > Acidobacteriota > Terriglobia > Bryobacterales > Bryobacteraceae > DATFZA01. Next base: position 6,316 of record DATFZA010000469.1, on the reverse strand, counting down.
CGAGTTCATTCCTCTCTTGGCACATTCGCGCAAGTTGTTCATTGCGATGGGAACGATTGAGAAACTGTTCGGTTAAAACGGGATGCGCCACGAGAAGGCGTGCCTGGACGACCTGCGTTACCTGAAGGTACAGCCGGTTGAACCATTTCAGGCCGTCGTTGTCGATGCAAGTAGAGTCGAACGCCTGGAGCGTTTGGAGAACGTCCGGGATCGATTGCGGAACGGCTTGAACGGCGGCCAGGTCGGAGGGAAACACCGGACTATTGTCTTCGGGCCGATTAATAATCGGCCACCGGATACTATCCTGCCCCACACAACCCGCGGGCCTGCACCCAAGCGGGCTTGAGGTTCATCATATAAAGGTATCCTGAAATTTATGGCTTACGATCTGATCATCATTGGGAGTGGTCCGGGCGGCTACTCCGCGGCGGTGCGCGCCGGGCAGTACGGTTTGAAGACGGCGATTATCGAAAAAGACCCCAAGCTGGGCGGCACTTGCCTGCACGTCGGTTGCATTCCGACCAAGTCGCTGCTGCATACGGCCGATGTCTGGGAGTACTTCAAGCATTCGGCGGAACAAGGGATCTTGTGCGAGAATCCGCGGCTCGATTATCCGCAGGTGTTGGACCGGAAAAACAAGATTGTCTCGAAGCACGCCAAGGGCGTGGAGTTCCTGATGAAGAAGAACAAGGTCGAGGTGATCAAGGGTTACGCCAAGCTAAAGCCTCGAGCCAACAACCTGGTTCAAGTGGAAGTGGATGGCGGGCAGGGCCCGCAAACATTGGAGGCCAAAAACGTTATTCTAGCCAGCGGTTCCGAGGCGCGCATGCTGCCGGGACTGGCGCCGGACCCGAAGACGATTCTCACCAATATCGAGATTCTGGATCTGACGCAGGTCCCGAAGAGCCTGGCCATTATCGGCGCGGGGGCCGTGGGCGTGGAGTTTGCGTCCATTTTCAACCGGTTTGGCAGCAAGGTGACGCTGCTCGAGATGCTGCCTCGGATAGTTCCAGTGGAGGACGAAGAAGTTTCCAAGGAATTGGAACGGACTTTCCGCAAGACGGGGATTCGCTGCGAGACGGGGGCGAAGGCCGAAGATATTCAGAAGACGGCAACCGGCGTGAGACTTTGCGCGGCGCTGGCCAACGGCAAGCGTGAGGAGATTGAATCCGAAGCGCTGTTGGTGGCCGTGGGCCGCAAGCCGAACACCGACAACCTGGGTCTCGACAATAGCAAGGTGGAACTGGATCGCGGTTTTGTCAAGGTGGACCCTTATCAGCAGACCGGCGAACCGGGCGTATACGCGATCGGCGATATCGTGGCCGGTACGCCGCTACTGGCGCATGTCGCGGCGATGGAAGGCATGGTTGCGGTGGCGCATATGGCCGGCAAGCCCGCCAAGCCGATCAACAAGAATCGCATCCCGAGCTGCACCTACACGGAGCCCGGCATCGGCAGCGTCGGCTTGACTGAGGCGCAAGCCCGCGCGCAGGAGTTCAAGGTGAAAGTCGGCAAATTTCCGTTTGCCGCCAACAGCAAGGCGAGCATTCTGGGCCAGCATGACGGCTTCGTCAAGGTGGTTTCAGACTCCACGCATGGCGAGATTCTCGGTGTGCATATCATTGGCCCGGAAGCTTTTGAGCTGATTTCCGAAGGCGTGACGGCGATGGAAGCCGAGGCCACGGTCGAGACGATGATGAACACGATCCATGCCCACCCGACTCTCTATGAGGCCATGGGCGACGCGTTCAACAACGTTTACGGACTGCAAATCAACGCCTGATATGCGCGCAACGATGAAATCGTTGAACGAGTGTCAGGTTCGCGAACTGGGGCGGCTGCGTTATGAAGACGCACTGGCGCTGCAGAATCAGCTCGTCGCCGATCGGCAACTCGGCCGGATTCCGGATCAACTGCTGCTGGTGGAACACCCGCACGTGATCACGCTCGGCCGCAACGGGCGCATGGAAAACCTGCTTGCTTCCGAGCACGTCTTGGAACGCAGCGGGATTTCTTTCTACCCGGCTAATCGCGGCGGGGACATCACCTATCATGGACCGGGGCAGATTGTCGGTTACCCGATTCTCGATTTGAGAGAATGGAAACGCGACGTGCATGCGTATGTTCGCGGCATTGAGCAGGCCATCATCGACGCGCTGCTCGAGTTTGGAATTGAAGCCGGAAGAGTGGAAGGCCTGACCGGCGTGTGGGTAGAGGGGAGGAAAGTGGCCGCCATCGGCGTGCACATCAGCCGCTGGGTGACGTCCCACGGATTTGCGTTGAATCATACGACGGATTTGAGCTATTTCCAATACATTGTGCCGTGCGGACTCAGCCGGCCGGTCACTTCGTTGCGCGAACTGGGCGTTGACGCAAGCCGCGCGGAAGTGACGGACGCGCTGGTGCGGAACTTCGCCCGGCAGTTCGGACTAAACGCAACGTCAGTAGTTCAGGCGCTTCCGAACCGCGGCCGTCAGGGAGCGGACTATGTTCCAGAGACTGTATAGCTTACGGAGAGCGAGTTAAATGATCGATATTGTGATGCCTCAAATGGGCGAAAGCATCGTGGAAGGGACCTTGACCAAGTGGCTCAAGAAGCAGGGCGAGCACGTGGAGCGCGACGAGCCGCTGTTTGAGATCTCGACGGACAAAGTGGATACCGAGATTCCATCGCCAGCGGCGGGCGTGCTCAGCGAGGTACTGGTGGCGGAAGGAAAAACGGTAGCGATCAGCACGGTGGTTGGCAAGATCGATGAAGGCGCCGGCAACGGCGCTGGCGCTGGAGTTATCGCTAAGCCAACCGCGGCGGCGAAAGCGCCCGAGGCGCCAATGGCCGCAGCGCCAACTCCCGCATCCCCTCCCGCACCCCCTGCCGCGCCTGCTCCGGTGCAAGCGGCAAAGCCTGCCGCGGAAGTGGAGCAGCCGGATGGGCCGCTGTCGCCTCTGGTGCGCAAGATGGCGCGCGAATACAACATCGATTTGAAGCAAGTGAAAGGAACCGGGGCCGGCGGCCGCATCACGAAGCAGGACGTGGAGAGCTACATGTCCGCGCAGGGCGCGCGTACCATGGCGCAGGCCACGCCGCCACCTCCGGCTGCCGCGGCGCCCGCAGCATCGGCTCCGGCTCCAGCGCCCACGCCCGCCGCGCAGCCCGCGGCGCCTGCTCCCACGCCTGCTCCGGCGTCCGCTCATCGCGCGCGGGTTGAGCCCATGAGCGCCATGCGGCAAAGCATCGCCAAGCACATGCTGATCAGCAAGCAAACTTCGGCGCACGTGACCACGGTGCATCGCGTGGACATGACCAAAGTGGCGAAGATGCGGGACAAGCACAAGGCTGAGTTCCAGCAGCGCAACGGGTTCGCCCTGACGTTCCTGCCCTTTGTCACGCGCGCCGCGGTGGAAGCAATTCGCGCCTTTCCCATCGTCAACGCTTCTATTCAGGACACCAGTATCCTGTATCACCAGGACATCAACATCGGGATCGCGGTGGCGCTGGAGAATGGCCTCATCGTGCCCGTGATTCGCGGCGCCGACGGAATGAACGTCACCGGCCTGCAGCGAGCGATCGTCGATCTATCCGGACGCGCGCGGTCGCGCCAGTTACGCCCGGACGAAGTGCAGGGCGGAACTTTCTCGATTACGAATTTCGGCAGCTTCGGCAGCGTCTTTGCCACGCCGATCATCAATCAGCCGCAGGTGGCGATTCTGGGCGTTGGCATGGTGGAGAAGGTTCCGGCGGTGGTGGATGACGCGATCGCCATTCGCAGCCAGTGCTATCTCGCGTTGACTTTCGATCACCGCTTGATTGACGGCGCTCTGGCCGATCAATTCACCGCCAAGGCGAAACAAGTTCTGGAAAACTGGTCGGAGGAATTGTGAGCGGCACGGAAACAGAGTTCATTGATTTGTTTATCGACTGTAGTTGCGACACGCTGAAGCAGCATGCCGAACGCATTGACGATTGCCTGGGCCGGCTGACGACTGAGCAGCTCTGGGCGCGTTCGGGCAAGTCCGATAATTCCATCGGGAACCTGGTGCTGCATTTGTGCGGAAATGTCACGCAATGGATCTGTTCAGGCGTTGGCGGCCAGGCCGATCATCGCGATCGCGATGCGGAGTTTGCGGCGCGTGGCGGAGCGGCTCCCGAGGAACTGGCGCGTAGGCTGAACGGCGTAGTGTCCGATGCCATTGCGGTGATTCGCGGCCAAAGCGGCCGCCTGACGGAAGTGATCCGTCCGCAAGGATACACCGTGACGGTCATGGAGGCGATTTACCATGTGGTAGAACACTTCTCCGGTCACGCGGGACAGATTATTTTCGCTACCAAACTGATGGTGGACCAGGATCTGGGGTTCTACAAGCATTTGTCGAAGGGCGCGGCGCAACCCGAGACCGCGCCGTAGAGGCCTGCGGGCCGACTGATAGTCATTTCGAGCGATCAAGCCCTGAGTCAGAGGATTTCTCCGTTCACTGCCTCCGCCGCAAGACGACTGCCACCAGATACTTGCATGACTTCCCGCCAGGATTGTAGAAGACGCAATTCTCGGGCGGCCCGAGTTGCAGGCAATCGCCGCGCTGCAACACATGCGTACGCGGCCCCTCAGTGAAATGCAGAACGCCCGATTGCACCCAGATTTGCTGATGCAGAAAATCGTAAGCCGAGGATGGAAAGCCGATCTTCGCGCGCGCCGGTAATTCTACTTGCACCAGTTGCAGCGGCGAGTCTGGTTGAGGCGAAAGGGCGCGGCGAGTGTAGCCCGAACCGGGATCGTTCCAAACTTGCTGTTGCGCGCGACGCACCAGCAGTTTCGGCTCCAATTTGGGCGCTGCCAGCAAGTCCGACATGGTCAGATCGAAGGCGCCGGACAAGCGGGCAATCACCACGGCGGTGGGACTGGATTCGGCGCGTTCAATCTTGCTGATCATGGCGCGGGACACGCCGGAGTGTCTGGCAAGGTCCTCGATCGACCAATCCCGTTTGGCGCGTTCGGACCGGATACGTGCGGCGATCGCCTGGGTGACGGCATCTTGCATAATGGACATTATTTCCACTATAGTAGATTCGAGATGCTGATTCGGCCGGCGGTTCGCCCGGATGTTGCCGGGATCCTGGCAATCTATAACGACGTGATTGCGACCTCGACGGCGGTGTATGCGGAGCAGCCGGTTTCGCTCGAAGACCGCTTGGCTTGGTTTGAAGCGCGTTGCGCGGCTGGCTATCCCGTTCTGGTTGCCTGCATTGAGGACGACGTCATTGGATTCTCCTCGTTCGGCGATTTCCGCGCCTGGCCGGGTTATCGCTTTACGGTTGAGCATAGCGTTCACGTGCGCGCGGACCAGCGCGGAAAGGGCGTCGGGAGCGCGTTAGTCGATGCCCTGTTCCCCTATGCGCGAGAGCTGGGGAAACATGTGATGGTGGGTGGCGTGGACGCGGACAATTCGGCATCCATTCGTCTGCACGAGCGGCTTGGTTTTGAACGTGTGGCCCACTTCCGCGAGATTGGGTTTAAGTTCGGGCGGTGGCTGGATTTGTTATTTATGCAGCGGCGGACCGATTAACAATTGGCCGCACTCTCGGCAACCTGTCCTCCGGCCATGCGCCAAGGGGACACAGCTACCAGAAATGTTGACCGAAGGAGTTCGGAATCGAGCCCGCTGTGTCCCCATCCGCGATGGGCCGATTAACAATCGGCCGCAGGTTGACAACCTGCCCCACAGGCTAGCCGTGGCGGATCACTAGCACATCGCCGTCTTTGACGATGTACTCTTTGCCTTCCAGACGCAGCAGTCCTTTCTCGCGCACGCCTGGGTAGCCCTGGAGGTCGACTAGCGATTTCCAGTTGACCACTTCGGCGCGGATGAACTTTTTCTCGAAGTCGCTGTGGATGGCGCCGGCTGCTTTTTGAGCTGTGCTGTGCATCGGGATGGTCCAGGCGCGCACTTCCGTTTCTCCCGCCGTCAGAAACGACATCAGGCCGAGCACGGAATACGTGGCGGAGATCAGGCGATGCAGCCCCGGCTCCTTGAGGCCATAGCTGGAGACGTATTCCTGCGCTTCTTCGGGCGAAAGTTCGGCCAGCTCGGCTTCGATCTTGCCGCAAATCGCCGTGACTCCGGTATTGGCGCGGCCGGAGAGGGGACCTTTGCGGTATTGCTCCTCAATCTCGTGCATCCTGCCGGCGTCTTCTTCGCCCAGGTTGAGCACATACAGCATCGGCTTTTGGGACAGAAACTGGAATCCGCGGATGGTCTTTTCTTCCTCCGGCCCTAGCTCGAGGGTCCGCAATGCGAGGTTCGATTCGAGCGTGGTTTTGCA
>DATFZA010000468.1:0-12888 GCA_035314765.1 Bryobacteraceae bacterium | reverse complement strand
TAAGCCGGGCGGGCCGTCGGGCCCGTTTCCGGAGTTTGTTGCATTCTTGAACCTGTTAAACCTGAATCCCGAAGTTGAAGCCACAAGTTACGAAGGATCCAGCGTGTTATCAGAGCCCTGCGATGTGGAAATCAAACTCATCCGAAGTTGGTGTCGTGATAGGCAACTCTTTGAACCTCCGAGGAATGCTGGAGCAACTTCGGGATTCAGGTTTAACAGGTTCAAGAATGCAACAAACTCCGGAAACGGGCCCGACGGCCCGCCCGGCTTACTTAGTGGCCGCCAACTAAACGGCTTGAGAATTGGTGCGCGCGTTGACCAAGGTACTGCGTCCGGAGATCTTACTGGCGCGCATGAAATAGATGCCGCCGTAGATGGCCCAGACTGTCGCGATTCCCAAAGCCAGCAGCGGTTCCATCTTGGTGCCATAGCCCATAAACGGACCGATCAGGTAGAACGCCATGCAGGCCAGGTTGGCCAGCAGGCCGAACAGCGGAATGGCCAGGTGACGGATGAAGCTAAAGCTGGGATGGTTGTGAAAAGCAACCATGCAGATCACGCAACTCAGGGCATACAACACGAACGTTCCGAAGTTAGAAGCCAAAGTTACCGTAAGAAGCGAGTTGGGAAGAGCGGCCATGGCGTCGTGAGTGGTATACCCAAAACTGGAAAACAAACCTTGCGGCAGTGCTTTGATGTCGGCATCGGCCGGGGCGCCGGCGCCACCTAACAACAGGCTTACCGCGAGAATGCCGAGCACCGCGGAGATCGCGGCTAAGGTCCAGATGGCGCGATGGGGAGTGAGATTTTCGGAGTGGAGCATTCCAAAATGTTGGGGCACTTCGTTATCTTTGCCCATGGCATAGGTGACGCGGGCCCCCGTGTTCATACAGGACAGTGTCGTTCCGATCAGCGCCAGAAACACGGTGAAGGCTTCTACCAGCATGAAGATTCGTCCGCCGCCCGGACCAAAGACGGAATTGCCGACCACGATCATCATGTCGCCGATGGGCGCGGCGGAACCGGCCGCACTCTGCATCGTGTAGCCGGAACTGAGAAAATAGTTGGCCGCGAAATACTCGAATAGGTAACAGAAAACCCCCTGCACCAATAGCGAGACAATCACAGCGATAGGCACATCCCGCTTGGCGTTCCTGGCTTCGCCGCCCATGGCGGTTACCGATTCAAAGCCAACCAAAATGAGAATAGCGACCGTGGCCTGTATAAACGCCCAACTCAGATTGTGCGGAGAGACCACGGAACCGGCGTCCTTGTGCGTGAGGAAGTTGCCCTTTTCGTCCTTGTCGGGATAGGCCACCAGGAACGGTACCACTTTGCCGTTGGCGTCGAGCTTGGGCTTCGGCTTGCCATCCGCATCGCGCAGTATGTTTTCGGTGGTAGCGCCATTGGCGACCACTTTCTCGGTAGCGAATTCGTAGTTATAGGCGTCGCCCGAATTCGAATCGAACTGATAGCCAACAGTTCCCGCCGGATGGCTGGTACGATAACCGAGCGCCATCACGGAGAACACCACCAGCGCCGTGATCTGAATTACGTTAATCGCGATGTTGACCGCTGTGGATCCGTTGACGCCGCGGCTGGCGATATAGGCGACAAAGAACGAGAACCCTACCGCGACCATGGCCATGAATACGGGGCCGGGGTGGGAAGCGCTCATGAAATTAGGCCACAGCGTGCCGACCAGATATCCGCAGAGGACGCCCATGGTGCCCACCATCACGCCGGGATAAATCCAATAGTAGAGATGGGAGCCCCAGCCGACGATGAACTTGGAAAGGCGGGCAAATCTCAAGGCGGCGGCGTGATTGAGAAACGCCTGTTCCGCGAAGTAATAGGAACTGCCGGTGCCCGGATAGAGCTTGGCCATTTCCGCGTAGCATACCGCGGTGGCCAGGCAAAGCAGAAGCGCCACCACGATTCCGCTCCACATGGCTGGGCTGGTGGAACCGGTGGTCGATTGGATGACGTATGTCAGCCAGAGGAATGCTCCGGGAGCAATCAACGCCATGGCGTTCATTGTCAGGCCGGTCAACCCAAGGGTTGCCTGCATTTTCGGTCCGTTATCTGCCATTGTCTTTCTTGTCTCCTTGCTCAACAGACGAGTAAGTCATCACTGCTTCGGCCCCAAAGAGGCCATCGTCCCACAGATACCCTCGCACCTACAGTGAGAATTCTGTGTTTAATCAAATTGCGCAAGCTGACGAGGCTGCGGGACAAAGCCGGGGGTGTCTTGCCGGCATGGGCAAGTCGCGAACCGCTTCGCTCACGCACACCCTGATTGAGTGGCATTGCCTGTCCATCCGGTAAGACGGAGCACCGGCCAATAGCGGTCAGTTAAGAGAGCGTAGCTCTTCTTTTCATGAACTGTCAATCAAAATTTCTGATGCGATTCATCCAAATATTCTGACCCGCACGCAAGTGGACGAAGGCAATCGCTGAGGAGACGCCATTCTTGACCGCTTGATCAAGCAGCATCTCCTGTCTAACCCCAAACGCAAGTGAGGGATTGGCGCTCGGTCCCCTCACTTGCGTTCGGGGCTGGCGAGGGCTAGACAAACATAGTTCATAAGTGCCAGCTAAATTAGTTGTCGACTAATCTGGTGAAGGGGCCCCGGTGTCAGCCGGATTGTTAAACCGGTATCCCACCCAAGGTTCGGTTACTAAATAGAAGGGCTGGGCGGGATCGTCTTCGATTTTCTTGCGCAGCATCCGGACATACGATCGCAAGTACTCTAATTCGCCCCCATACTCCGGTCCCCAAACCGCGCCCAAAAGCTTGGCGTGGGTCATAGGCGCACCCTGGTTTTTCACCAGAAAAGCCAGGAGATCGAACTCCTTGGGAGAAAGATGGATCTCTTCGGCTCGCTTCCACAGCTTACGGCGGCGGAAGTCTACTCGCAGGTCGCCGGCCTCCACCAAGTTAGGATCGCCCAAATCATGCATTCGCGTTCTGCGCAGTACCGCGCCGATGCGCGCGACCAGTTCGCGAAAGCGGAAAGGCTTGGTCACGTAGTCGTCCGCGCCGGCTTCTAGCGCGCGCACCTTGTCTTCTTCGGCATCGCGCACCGTTACCATCACGATTCCGGTTTGAGGAGCCAGGGAACGAATCTTCCGGCAAGCGTCCAGCCCATCCAACCCCGGCATATTAATGTCCAACAAAATGAGGTCAAACGACCGCCACTGGAGAAGTTCCACCGCGTCGCTCCCGGTTCCAACCTCTTCCACGGTATAACCACCGGCCGCCAACGACGCGCGAATCACTTTCCGCAGCGACGGCTCGTCATCCACGACTAAAATGCTGACATTATCCCCGGATCTCATCAAGTTCACTTTCAGGAATCGGTAAGGTCATGCGAAACGCAACGCTCTCGCCGGCCGCGAGTTCGCTGTCGAGTTCGAGATCCCCGCCGTGGGCAATCGCGATCTTGCGTGCGACGTAAAGGCCCAATCCTGTTCCCGCTGTCATCCGCCTGGCATCCACTCCCCGGTAGAAGCGATTAAATATGTGCGCTCTCTCGCTAGATAAGATCGGCGTTCCGGTGCTGACCACTCTCAGCGAGACACCGTTATCCTGCCTGGAAATAATCAGCTCGATCGGAGATCCATCCTGCGAGTACTTGTAGGCGTTATCCACCAGTTGGCTGATGGCGAGGCGGAGCAAGTCCGGATCCGCCAGGACATCGGCGGAGTGACAGCGGTCGAACACGCGGATGCGGCGATCGCTCGAGATTTTGGAGTACTGGCTTACGGCGTCATCCACTACGGACGCGAAATGCGTCAGTTCCATCCAGGGCCGGATTTCCTCTTGCTCCAACCTGGCGGTCCGGATCAGACGGGTGGTCAGGCGGCCCAGGCGAGCAGCTTCCGCTTCCACCGTCTCGGCCATTTCCAGGTGCTCCGGCCCTAACGACGCCGCCTCTCTCAGCGCTCCCGCCGCCGCCAAAATGGTCGAAAGAGGCGTCTTGAACTCATGCGCCAGCGCATCCAGGATTACCGCGCGATAGGCCTCCGCTTTGGCCGCCGCCGCCGCTTGATTGGCGTTGCGGACGGCATGCGTTCTCGCGAGCAGCGCCGCGGCCAGCGCGGTTAAGGGTCCGGCGGTTAGCGAGGCATCCTCCAGACCTTCAAATCCGACCGCGCCGGTGGTGCGTCCAGCCACGCGAATGCAGCGTACGAAGACAGCATGCCGCTGGAGGTCATCGTTCCGGCCATTTTCGTAGGCGTCCCGGGTTCTCCGATCCAAGCCGAAGTGGGATTCGCCCGCCGCGTGAAGTTCGCCGCTTTCAGCGTCAAACAGGCAAGCAGCCCTCACTCCAAACGCTCCGCAAAACGGTTCCAAAAAATGGGTGCCTTCCTCCCGCGGGTCGGCGGCGAGCAAGTGCTGCGCCACTTCGTAGAGCTGCTGGGTCTTGTGCTGCTGAGCGTTCGACAACTTTGCCCGGTCTCTCACGTTAGAGACCAGCCGCGTGATGACGAGAGCGGTTACCAGGAAACAGAACAAGGCCAGAATGTTAGTCGGATTGTTGACTCGAAACGACAGGATCGGGCTGGTAAAGAAATAATCGAGGCTTCCCAGCGCCAAGAGCGAAACGACGCACGACGCACGGAAGTCTCCGGCCAGCGATATCAAGACGATCGACAACAGGAAACACAGACTTGCCGCGGCAATATTGAAGTGCAGCTGGTAACCCAGCGCCGTCATCGAGGCTATTCCAAGACAGCCCACGCCGCACCATTGCATGCAGCGCCAGAACGAAAACTCCATGCGCGTAAGGAGTCCTTCGGGTCTCTTTGGCGGCCCAAAAAGAAGTTCGCGGACCGCGGTTTCGGAAGGATTCTGCGAATCGAAAGCCGCCGCTGGACTACCCCTGCGCGTGCTTACCGGCAAGTCGAACGTTTCTTTCAACATTGCTCCCCATGAACCGATATCGGAAAGTCGGGCGTTTTATTCTAGGTCGTGCAACTTGAAAGCGGTGCAGCCGACAGAGCTGCAACACGTCCGAGTTTACCGGTACGCATGACGTTGCGTACGTCGCGTCTTTCGTGAGACATCGCTTGGCGCCACTCTCCTATGGATGGGTACCTTGCAGTATGGCCGAAGACCTATAAAAAATGCATAAAGAGAACTGCTTCCGCCGGCGCCTTCAAGACCGGCGCGATCCTCCGCGTAGCTTCGCTGAATCGTACTATGATATCAATCGCCGAGAGCGCTAACGTGATGGCGGAATTTTGTTCCACTCGCCCATATTGCCGATTGACTGATCGGGGCATTGCCCAAAGAGACAGATGACGGCGTATTTTCCACCCTCATAAATGAACCGGAACGTTTCCGGCGCCGGCACCATTTCACCGGCGTCATATAAAACCGCCCGAACAGCCAGGGCGTGCTCATAGGCTTGGTTCGCATGCGCCACTGCGGCGCGCCAGCGCTTTTTCAATTTTTGAAATACCTCGCGAGGAGTATTATCGGTGCTTTTGAAAACATAAATGTCAGCGCGCGTGACAACCTTTCTGGCGCTGTCCACCGTCGCTTCGAAACGATCGAGCCGGTTCTGGACCTGGGCCCACTCGTTAAACGGATCGGGAGTCAGCGGTTGCCCCGAGGTCTTCAATGAAAAAGCGAACGATCCCATCTTGAACTCATCGGCGGCTTCGAGGTCGATCTGGTCCTGTTCAAAGCCGTTCAGACTAGTGCGGAATAACGGGTGATACGGGCCGTAGCCCAGTTTGTGCAACGCCACATTGAGACTTTCGCGATAAGCTTTGCATCCGGTTTCCAGACCTCGATCGAGTTCTTCAACGCTCTCAATCGCGCTCCGCAGTTCGGCCTCGCTCACTGGACTGCTCAGGGGTGGGCCGTCTTCGGCAACCAAAGCAAAGCACGAGCGGAAACAGAAAGTGAACAGCAAAAGAGACCAGCGAACGGGACCAGAGACTACCACATCGTCCTCCCGGTGCGAAATCAGTATATACCTACTGAAGAGTTCGCGGACTGAGACCTTCCGGGTGTCCGGCCACCGATAGCCTAGGAAAAACTCACGGGACGCAAGCGCCCACCCGCTTCTGTCCTGCGGGATACAGCGTGATGAAAGGAACGCCCCAGCCCAATCGTGAAGATGGACCATCCGTAGAGCGCGTGCTCGAACGAAGAGACGAACAGCGACTCCGTCTGGAGATAACGGAGCGCGAAAAGCATCCCGCCAAGAAACGTAAGAACGAGCGCCAGATTGTTGCGGAACACAGTGTGGACGTAAGCGAACGCGACTGCGCTGGCCAGCACGATCGCCCAAGGAGGACCGAAGAGCTCCGTTAGTGGTCGAATATGAACGCACGGTAGACGGATCCCCTGCGGGTACACCGAAAGCACGGGAGATAGCACCATACCAGGCCCAGCGCCGCGGATTCGATGTGGGAAAGCCGAGGAAAGCGCTTGGCGCGAACCGCGGCAGCAGGACGATTGCGACAACAGCCGACACCGCGAACAAGCCTAGGATCGCCTGGGCGTAACGCTAGAACGCGGCGGTGTTCCACAGATGTTCGCGGTCAAACCGGGGTCATGCAGCAGGACGAACAAACAATAAGCCATAAGGACCCAGAGCGCCGGGATCGCGAGAGTGCGATGGCGCGTATACGCAAACAGCGTGGGTCCGGCAAAGAACAAGAGCAAGAATTCGACCACGTGAAAAGCCGCGGGAGTGAGAATCGCACAGAAGTTCAATTCGGTTCACGTTGCTAGCACCGTTCCGCAACGAATCTGTCACCTGTCCGCCATCGCGTTATGGCTATAATTTGTGGCGATGGAGGATCCATTGATTACTCGAAACAAGTTCCTGCGTGTGGCCGGCACGGCCGCCGGTTCCTTGATACTACGGCCTTTCTCCAGCGCCGCGGCGGACAGTTCGAAATTCTACTTCGCTCTCATTGCCGATACCCACATTATCGATTCCTTCTACACTGGTCCGGAAGGAAACCAGGAGGATACGGAATCGATATTCAAGACCACGGAACGCCTTGTGTCTGCCCGTGGCTTGATCAACTCGTTGACACCGCGCATGGAGAAAGTTTTCCTGATCGGGGACTATTTTCACAACTATCCTTCGCCCGATATCGATTTCTACTTCCAGCACGAGACCCGAATCGATCGCGCCAAGACCCTCACCGACGCCTTCACAATGCCCGTGCATGTTGGTTTCGGCAACCATGACTATGGGTCTGCGATTCCACGCGAGATGTCGCACGAGCTTTTCCGCCGCAAGTTTGGTTTGCAGCCCTATTACACGGTGCAGCATCGCGGCTGGAAGTTCATTCATCTGAACAATTTTCTCGGCGACACTTGGACCCAGGGAAGTCCCCACTTCGATAGAGGTATTGGCTCGCTCGGCGAAGTGCAATTGAACTGGTTCGAGGCAGAGCTATTGCAGCACAAGCCATCGTTTGTCTTCATTCACTATCCGCTGTCGATTGTGCGGCCAGTCGAGGTTAAGAACTACGGCGTCCACGCTCTGATCAAGCGTCATCGCGACACCATCCAGCGAGTGGTATCGGGCCATTGGCACAAATGGTATGAGTTCGGCAGATCCTACGGCCCCCAACACCTGGTTATGGCGGCGACGCGTTACGATCCCAATGCCTACCTGATCGTCGAGGCCGACCTCAAGACCGTCAGCCACGAATTGCTGAACCTCGGCCTGGTGGATTGGAATACGCATTACAGCCAGCCATACAAGGGCGCCTGATCGGACGATCGGCGCCAAAAAGAAACAGACTTTTCACACGCTGACTGGCTATGATGGGACCGGCCATGAGCAACGATCACCTTAAGCATCCCCAACATGAGCAGCTACGCGGGATTCGCCCGATGTATGCCCGGCACGCCCTGCTGGGACCCGCGCCCCGGCATGCGATTCCCGATGACGGTATGCCGCCGAACACCGCCTATCATTTGATCCACGACGAATTGATCATGGACGGGAGTTCGCGCTTCAATCTGGCAACGTTCTGCGGGACCTGGATGGAGCCGGAAGCCCACAAGCTGATGTCGGAAACGCTCGACAAGAACATGATCGATAAGGACGAATACCCGCAGACGGCCGAGCTGGAGATGCGCTGTGTGCACATGCTGGCCAAACTCTGGAATTCACCCGACCCTCACGGGACGCTGGGTTCTTCGACGATCGGGTCGAGCGAAGCCTGCATGCTGGGCGGATTGGCTTTGAAGTGGGCGTGGCGGGAACGCCGAAAGCAGGCGGGAAAATCCATAGATCGGCCGAATCTCGTCACCGGCACCAACACGCAGGTCTGCTGGCATAAGTTCGCGCGGTATTGGGACATCGAAGAGCGCACGGTCCCGCTGGAAGGGGATCAATGGGTGACCGACCCGGAACGGGCGGCTGCGGCTTGCGATGAGAACACGATCGGGGTCGTATCGGTGCTGGGCAGCACGTTCACCGGAGAGTACGAAGACGTTCAAGGCCTGAGTAATGCTCTGGACCGCCTGCAGGAACGCACCGGCCTCAATATCCCGATTCACGTGGACGGCGCCAGCGGGGCATTTGTCGCGCCGTTCTTGCACCCCGATTTGGTTTGGGATTTCCGGCTGCCGCGTGTGAAGTCGATCAACACGTCGGGGCACAAATATGGTCTGGTGTATCCGGGCGTCGGTTGGATCGTGTGGCGTGAAGCAGCCGACCTGCATCCCGAACTGATCTTCCACGTCGACTATCTTGGCGGGACGATGCCAACGCTGGCGATCAATTTTTCACGGCCGGCGAGCCAGGTGGTGGCGCAATACTACAATCTGATCCGGCTCGGGAAATCCGGCTACCGGGCGGTCCATCAAGCTTGTCAGGATGTCGCCGTGCATCTCGCGAAGGAGATAGGCAATCTCGGGCCCTTCGAATTGCTAAGTGACGGGAAAGATCTGCCGGTTTTCGCTTGGGCCTTGAGAGAACCGCGGCATTGGTCGCTCTACGACCTGGCGGACCGCTTGCGTGACCGCGGCTGGCAAGTGCCGGCGTACAAGATGCCCGCCAACCGCGATGACCTGATCGTTCAGCGCGTTGTCGTGCGGAATGGGTTCACCTACGATCTGGCGGGGATGCTGGTACGCGATATCCGCCGGCACCTGGATTGGTTCGCTTCCCAGCCGGGGTTGAAACCGACCCTGGAGAGTGCTCAGTTTCATCATTGAGAAACGCAGAAGGCGTCATGGAGCTTCGCCACCAGTGCACCCCTCACGCGGTTTCGCGCGCGAGAAAAACGTCCATCCGCGCGTTGGCCTGCGCGGCAATTGCGATCGGGAAATTGTTGAACCCGTGGGCGCCGCCCGGATAGACCGCGAGTTCGGCTTGGTTGCCCGCGACGATGTAACGCGCATACATGAACAGTGAATCGTCGAGCAGGCCGTCGCACGTCCCAATCGTAAACAGCGCGGGCGGGAGTCCCTTCAGGTCGGCGTAGAGCGGCGAAATGTCCGGATGGCGCAGATCCTTCACCCCCGGTAGATACGCGCCCATGAATTTTTCGATATCCAACGTACGCAGCACCAGCCGCTCATTGCCGAACTGCTTCTGGCTGGGCGTCATCGAAACGTCGTAGGCGCCGTAGACCAGGTTCGCGGCGCGGAAGCCGGTGAAGCCGTGGCGGTCGCGCAGGCGCAACAGCGTGACGGCGGAGAGAGTGGCGCCCGCGGATTCGCCGCCGATGGCGAGCGTGGCTGAGCCGAATTCAGCTTGGGCGTTTTTCGCTAGCCACAAAGCGGCCGATTCGCAGTCGTCCGGCGGCGCCGGGTAGGGGTTCTCGGGCGCCAGGCGGTACTCGACGCTCACGCACGCCAGGCCCACCTTATCGTTCACCCGTTCGAGCATCGCGTCCTGCATGTCCGCCGCGCCGAGCACCATCCCTCCGCCGTGGATGTGAAGATAAACACCTTTTGGATTTTGCGGTGCGACGATTCGCAGCGGGATCTTAACGCCTCCTTTTCCCTCAATGGTGATGGTGCGCGCCCGAGCTGACTTCGGCGGCAGGGGAAAGGGACCTTCGCCCCGCGCGCGGGAGTCGCGAACGGTCTGCGCCCCCACCTCCCACCAGTTCGGCAGCGGCGTAAAGAGCCTTATGAGCTGTTCGTTGAACTGGCGCGTTTCTTCAGAGATCGCTTCCGGGCGAAACACCGCCGCATCGATTCGATTCTCGTTTTCCAGAATTGCCTGGCTCATCGTTCCTCCAGATGCCATTATCACCTCTTGGACCTCAACCACGAAAGCGCAGGTCTCAGCCAGATTTCTGAACTATGCTGACCCTTGTCTGAACCCCGAACGTTAGTGAGGGGATCGACCGCCAACCCCTCACTTACGTTCGGAGCTAGACGTGGGCGAGACCCCGATCCCACCGCACCCCGTTTAGTTTTCCCAGTACACTAACTCTCAGTAAGTCGGCACGCAGGAGGCAAAACATGCGCACTTCCAGACTTCTGTACTGCGCGGGGGCCTTGGCCATCGGCTTGGCTGGAATTTTCGTCGTAAAGAGCGCCGCGGCCCAGCACGGCGCCGCGGCCAAAATCGGACCCCACGCGATTGGCGGCGTGGTCTCCAGCAGCAAGGGGCCCGAAGCCGGAGTGTGGGTCATCGCCGAAACTACCGATCTGCCCACGCGCTACATCAAAGAAGTGGTTACCGGCGATGGCGGGCGCTACTTGATCCCCGATCTGCCAAAGGCAAAATACACGGTGTGGGCGCGCGGCTATGGCTTGGTGGATTCGCACAAAATGCAGGCCGAGCCGGGCCAGCTTCTCGATTTGAACCCCACGATTGCGCCCGACGAAAAGACCGCCGCGCAACTGTACCCGGCTAACTATTGGTACGCCCTGATGAAGGTTCCGGAAAAGCACGATTTTCCGGGCACGGGCCCAACCGGTAACGGCATTGCGAAAACCGTGCTCAGCCAGGGCCAGTGGCTGCATCTGATCAAAACCGACAGTTGCGAATCTTGCCACCAACTGGGCAACGCCTATACACGCACTATTCCCCCGATGTTCGCCGGCCTTGATTCGCCGGCGCTCCAGTGGAAGCGGCGCGTGCAATCGGGCCAGGCGGGCAACGCGATGATGGGCGGCCTGGGCCAACTCGGCATCGAGCGGGCTACCGCCGAGTTCGGCGACTGGACCACTCGTGTTGCCAACGGGGAATTACCGGCGGAAGCGCCACCGCGTCCGCAAGGGATCGAGCGCAACGTGGTCATCACGCAATGGGACTGGGCCGATCCCAAAGCCTACCTGCACGACGAGATCTCGACCGACAAGCGCAATCCGGCGTTGAACGCCAACGGCCTGATCTACGGCTCACCGGAAGAGAGCCGCGACTATCTGCCGGTGCTCGACCCCGTGCACCACATCACCAGCCGGGTCGATGTCCCCTTTCGCGATCCCGACACGCCCGGGCAGCCCAAGCCGCTGCAGCCTTCGGCTGTTTGGGGTGACGAGCCGATCTGGGACAGTCACACTTCGGTGCACAATCCGATGTTCGACGAACGCGGCCGGCTCTGGTTCACGTCGCGCATTCGTGCGGCCGACAACCCGGCGTTCTGCAAGGCCGGGTCGAGCCAGCCCTCCGCGAAGATCACGCCGGTCGAGCGTTCCGGCCGCCAGTTGGCGATGTACGATCCATCGACGAAAAAGGTCGACCTGATCGATACCTGCTTTTCCACGCATCATCTCCTGTTTGCGGAGGACGCCAGTGACACGCTGTGGACCAGCAGCGGCGGCGGTGGGGGAGTGGTCGGTTGGCTCAACACGAAGATATGGGACCAGACGCACGACGCCGCAAGATCGCAAGGTTGGACCGCGTTGGTTCTTGACACCAACGGCAATGGCAAACGCGACCCGTATCTCGATTCCGAACAAAGAGTATTGACTGCGCCAAGCGGAGAGAGCCTCGGCACTTCAGCCGTCATCAGTAACGCGGCCAGCGCCGGCAGAGACACCCGCTTGAACGCCGCCTTCTACGGACTGGCGATCGGCACGGACGGAATGATCTGGGGCAGCGTGCTGGGGTTCCCAGGCGGCATTGTGCGCCTGAATCCGGGCCCGACCCCTGCCGAGACCGCCCTGGCCGAGTATTACGAAGTGCCCTGGAACAATCCGAAAGCGCCGGTCTCCGGCTACTCCCCGCGTGGCATGGATATCGATCGCAACAATGTCGCCTGGGTCGTGCTCGGCAGCGGGCACCTGGCCAGCTTTGACCGGCGCAAATGCAGAGGCCCCTTGAACGGCCCGCAGGCCACTGGACAGCATTGCCCCGAAGGCTGGACGCTCTATCCCTCGCCCGGACCGAACTTCAAAAACGTCCGGGACTCGGGCAGCGCCGATTCGCACTACTATGACTGGGTCGATCAGTTCGACACGCTGGGACTCGGCAAGAACATCCCGATCGCCACGGGTAACTCATCCGATTCGCTGCTGGCCCTGGTGAACGGGAAGTGGGTGGTGATGCGAGTCCCTTATCCGTTGGGGTTCTTCGCCAAAGGGATGGACGGGCGCATCGACGATCCCAAAGCGGGATGGAAAGGCAAGGGCGTCTGGACGACTTGGGGCACGCGCACGCCATTTCACGCCGAGACGGGAAAGGGCACGATGAGCAAGGTGGTCCACTTCCAGATTCGACCGAATCCGCTGGCAAATTAGTATTTCTTCCGATCAAGCAAGGGGCTCGAGTGGTGCCTAACGCCGCTACCTTAGGGCTGGATCAATCAACGTCAGATCCGTTTCGGGATCAAACCGCTTCTGCATCGCTGTCGGATCGACGGTAACCATTACTTCCAGCGTTGGAGATACATACGCATCGAGAACATGCCCTCCCTGCGTTGTTCCATCGG
>DATFZA010000467.1:0-13098 GCA_035314765.1 Bryobacteraceae bacterium | reverse complement strand
TTGCCATCCACGTCCCACAGCCTCGAACCGGCAGAGCGCTCGATAGAGAGCGGATAGACCAGTTCTTTCCACTGCGGCCGGAAGCCGGCGGCGACGCGGGGATCGGCCAAATGAGCGCGATGCTTCTGAGTGAGCCGTTTGGATTCCTGCGTCCGGCGGTTGTAGCGTTCGATGAATGCCTGTATGTACTCCTGCTGTTGCGCAGTGATGTGTTCGGCGGTTTTCTGGATGGGCTTATATGGGCCGAACGAATCGAATTTCGGCGTCTCTGGTTCCACCGGTTCGGGCTCTACTTTTGCCGGTTCGGGAACCGGCGCGGCGACTGCTGCGACAACGCCGGCGTTCTGCATCATCGCGAACTGCTTGGCAGTCAGCTCCGCGAAAGCCGCGAGTTGTTCTTTGATCAGTTGTTCAATTGCGCTTGCCGGGGGCACAACTGCGGCAGCGGCCGTTGGCTCGGCAACCGGAGGGACAGGCTCCGGGTCGGGCGGCAGGGCCGTATCCAAAAAGGCCGTCAACTGCTCGACGGTTGAGAGATCGTCCAGCAAACGCGCGAAACGAACTTTCACGCGATATTTGCTTTCCACCGTCTGGGTCACCTGTGTGAGAAAGAGCGAATCGAATCCCATCTCGAGAAATGTGGCGCCGGCGGTCGAAGACAGGTCCAGTCCGGACAAGTCCTCAAGCAGGGCCATCAGTTCTTCACGCAACCGGCTTTGCCGGCTGGGAGCGGATACGCTAGGAGAAACTGCGGTCATCAAGGGTTTCCTTTCATCGGAGAGAGAATACTGCTCGTGTAAATGCTGTTGGGGCGCTTCAATCCAGAAGCGCTTGCGTTCAAACGGGTAAGCGGGAAGCGAAACACGCCGGCGTGTTTGACCCGCATAGACCTTGCTCCAATCGGCTTCGTTGCCAGTAAGCCATAAACCGCCGAGCGCGTTCATCAGGCCGGCCAGCTCGGGCTGTTCCGGAGTGGAGAGGCTGGAGACTGCTTGGAGATCGTGCTGGCGAGCCAGCGTGGTGAGACTTTGGCCGGGACCAACTTCCAATACGCACCAGGCGCCTTCACCTTGCAGCCGGCGCAGGGCGGCGGAGAACTGCACTGTCTCGCGGCAGTGGCGGGCGAAGTAATCCGGATTGGTGGCTTCAGCGTCTGTAATCCACTCGCCCGTGAGCGTGGAGAGATAGCGCAGTTGGGGAGCGTGCAGCGGAATTGCGCGAACGCGTTCGGCCAGCGCGCCCAAAATCGGATCGACCATTGGCGAATGGAAAGCGTGCGAAGTGCGGAGGCGCTTATGCAGGATTCCGTCCGCGGTCAGTGCGCTTTCGAGCCAAGCAATCGCCTGTTCCGGACCCGACGCCACGCATAGGGTAGGACTGTTGACCGCGGCGATCGCGACATCGGTTGAGACGAGCCGCGGTCGCAGTTGCTCTTCGGAGGCGCGGACGGAAAGCATCGCGCCGCCGGGAAGCTCCTGCATCATGCGCCCGCGTTCGGCCACCAGCCTGATCCCGTCCTGCAAAGAAAAAACTCCCGCCAGGCATGCGGCAACAAACTCACCCACGCTGTGCCCGATCATCGCTTCCGGTTGAATGCCCCAAGCCATCCATTGCCGGGCGAGCGAGTATTCGGTGGCAAAAATCGCCGGCTGCGCAAAATTGGTTTTGTCCAGCGGAGCGGAGTCGATCGTCCAATTCAGGTCCACGCCGAGGGCGGACGAGCATTCATCGAACGCTTTTCGAAACTCCGGCAAAGCGCGGTACAGTTGACGGCCCATGCCCGCATACTGCGATCCCTGGCCCGGGAACGCGAACACCACCGGAAGCCGGTTCTTTACCTGCGTGGAATTGAAAGGCAGAGCCAGCTTTTCGCGAGCTTCGCGAGCGTTCGAGCAAACCACAATGCGGCGATGCTCAAAAGCGCTGCGGCCGGTTTGCAGCGTATAAACGGCATCAGCCAGGTTCTCATCGCTCAGGTAAGCTGCCAAGCGGCTCCCCGCTTCATTCAACGCGCTTGGTGTTTTGGCGGAAAGCAGCAGCACATGATGAGTAACCTCGGCATCGTCGTTGACCAAGGATCTGTCGTGAAACAACCTTGCCGTTACTTCCGGCCCGCTCCCTGACGGTCGCGGCTCAGTCACGCCTTCCGAGCCGCGACCATCAGGGAGCGGTTGAATTGGTTGTTTCATGACAGGCCCTAGGGCCGGCGCTTGCTCCAGCACCAGGTGAGCGTTGGTGCCTCCAATGCCGAAGGCGCTAACGCCGGCACGCAGCGGAGTAGGTCCCACTGATTTCCATTCCGTCAGTTCCTGGTTGACGTAGAAAGGCGTTTTCTCAAAATCGATGCGCGGATTCGGCTTCTGAAAGTGCATCAGCGGCGGAAGAATCGCGTGCTTCAAAGAAAGAGCGGTCTTGATCAGTCCAGTGACGCCGGAAGCCGCATCCAGATGGCCCACATTTCCTTTTGCGGTTCCGATGGCGCAGAACCCATTTGCCGAAGTCTGGTCGCGAAACGCTTCCGTGAGCGCGGCAATTTCAATCGGATCGCCCAGCGGTGTCGCAGTGCCGTGCGCTTCCACGTAGGTGATGGTGGACACATCGACGCCCGCAACTTGGTGGGCTTTGCGAATCGCCTGCGCTTGCCCTGCCACGCTCGGCGCGGTAAAGCCGGCCTTGGCGGCGCCGTCGTTATTGATCCCGTAGCCTTTGATCACGGCATAAATGGAATCGCCGTCCGCAATGGCATCTTCCAGCCGTTTGAGCAGCACCACCGCGCAGCCTGATCCGAAAACGGTGCCCTGTGCGTCCGCATCAAAAGGCCGGCAGTGTCCATCGGCCGAAGCCAGGCCACCCTCGGTGTACTGGTAAGCCCGCTTTTGCGGCAGCGTGATGGAGACGCCGCCCGCCAGCGCCATGTCGCATTGCCCGCTGAGCAGGCTCTCGCACGCTTGCGTGGCCGCGACCAGGGACGTGGAACAGGCCGTGCCCATAGTGATGGACGGGCCGGTGAGGTTGAGTTTGTACGAGACGCGCGAGGAGAGATAATCCGGGCTTGTGCCCAGCATGGTCGCGTAGTTGGCCACTTGATAGCCGGCCGTATAATCGTCGATAAACTTGCGATCGGTGCAGAGGTGCCGCAGGAAATAGCTGTTGGGGCTGCAGCCCGCAAACACTCCGATCGCGCCTCTGTACCGCCCAGGGTCGTAACCGGCGTCGTCCAGCGCCTCCTGAGAGCATTCCAGAAACACGCGATGTTGCGGATCGATGCGCTCGGCTTCTTTGGGGGTGATGCCAAAGTAAGCGGCATCGAACATGTCAACGCCCTCTAGAATGGACCGAGCCTTGATGGCATTAGGTCCCGCGCCGGCCTCCAACTCTTCGTCACGGAAATGGCTGATGGATTCAACGCCGTTCTTGAGGTTTTCCCAAAACTCGGCGACATTCTTTGCGCCGGGAAAGCGGCCAGCCATCCCGATGATGGCGATGGATCGGTTCCCAGAGATTTCGCGTGGCTTCTGAGAGTCCGTCAGATTGCCGGAATTCCCGCTCAGAAATACGGCCAGCGAACGAATCGTTGGGAAGCGAAAGAGATCGGCGATGGCGATGGTCCGCTCTAACTTGCGCTCCAGCTCGGCATGCACGCGCATCAGTTGCAGGGAGCTTCCACCCAGTTCGAAAAAGGCCTGGTCCGCCTCGGGAGAGGAGATCCCCAGCGCCGTGCTCCAGGTCTCGCTGATGAATCGTTCGAGTTCGGATTCGGCAACCTGCTTGGGTTTACTTTCGATTTCAACTTCCGCCAAAACCCGCCGGTCCACTTTCCCGTTGGCATTCAGCGGCAGAGACTTCAGCGCAACAAACTGCGCGGGAATCATGTAAGGAGGCAGCTTGGCGCTAAGAAACGCGCGCAGGCCGGCGGCATCGATTTCGGCGTCCGCCACGAAATAAGCCACCAGGTACTTTTCGCCGGTCTCTCCCTGGCGCGCAACCGCCGCCGCTTGAAGAACACCAGGATGTTGCTGCAGAGCTGTTTCGATTTCGCCCAGTTCGATGCGAAAACCGCGCAGCTTGATCTGCCGATCGGCCCGGCCAAGAAATTCAAGAACGCCGTCCGGCCGGAAGCGGGCCAGGTCGCCGCTGCGATACATGCGCGCACACAATATCTGGGCGAACGGATCGTCCGAAAATCTTTCCGCCGTGAGTTCCGGATTGTTCAGATACCCGCGCGCCACGCCGGCGCCGCCGGTATACAATTCACCCACTTCGCCGGTCTCAACCGGCTGCCCATTTCCGTCGAGGAGATAAACGGTGGTGTGGGCGACCGGCTTGCCAATCGGTACCGGCGCATCCGCCGGATGGTCCTTTGGAACGACGTAGGCACAGGTGAACACAGCGTTCTCTGTCGGTCCGTAGCCGTTGGTGAGAATGCAGCCGTCGCCGGCCGCATCCAGAAATTTGCGGACGTGGACGGGAGAGAGCACGTCCCCGCCGGAGTACAGATGCCTCACTTGCGAAAGCGTTTCGATCTGCTGCTCAACCATGGCGTTGAACAAGCCTGAGGTCAGCCACAGCGCGGTCACGCCGTACTCGCGGATGGCTCGCGCGATTTCGGCCAGCGACGGCCGGACTGCGGGCATGATTGCCAGCGCCGAACCATTCAGCAGCGCGCCCCAGATCTCAAACGTCGAGGCGTCAAACGCCAGGGGCGCCAGTTGCAGAAACACGTGGCCGGTATCTGGCGGCATCAGGTCGGAGCCGCGGAACAGACGAACTACCGAGCGGTGTTCCACCATGACGGCCTTCGGAGTTCCCGTAGAGCCGGAGGTGAACATCACGTATGCCAGAGCATCCGGCAAACAGACGCTATCAAGATTCGCTGAGTTCGCGTCCGAAGAAATCGACTCAACGGTCACCACGGGAGCGCCCGCCGCGAGTCCCGCGTACTTGGCGTCGCAGCAAACCGCGTGGGGATGCAAGCTCGCCATCAGGTCCTGAATGCGGGCGGGCGGATCGAGAACATCGAGCGGCGCATAGGCGCCGCCAGCTTTCAGTACCGCCAGCAGTGTCGCGATCATTTCGCAGGAGCGGTCCATCAGTATCGCGACGATGGATTCCCGCCCTACGCCCCGATTCCGCAGTTCGCGGGCAATCTGGTTTGACCGTTCATTCAAGCGCCGGTAAGACCAGTGTTCCTCGCCAAACATCAGTGCGGTTTGATTAGGCGTGCGCCCCACTTGCATGGCGAACAATGTTTGGATGTCGGAGAGCGGCGTTATTTGCATAGGGACAGTTGCGCCCGAATCTCTAAATTAGAATCTACTTGGGTTTGCTGCCATGGACAGTGAGTCCCGAAGACCTAGTTCGGGTTTCTCACTCGGGCAGTGGAACTATCGCTCTGTTGTGAAGGTTTCCGCTCTGGTACGTTCGGCCAGAATCAAAGGTTTGGAACTAACCGAAAGGCCTACCGCTTCCCAGTACAGTGCGGAAGTCTTGGCGATCATGGATTCGGCGGTGAAGTCGCGCGCAAAACGCTGCCGTCCTGCCAAGCCCATGTGACATCGCAGGTTGGCATCTTCCAGCAATTGCGCCAAACGGTCCCGGAACAGTTTCACATCTCCCGTCGGAATCAGAAAACCGGTATCGCCATCGCTCACCGCCTCAGGCACGCCGTTTACGTTCGAGGCCACCACCGGCAAACCGGCCCGCATGGCTTCCAGAATGCTAATGGGAAATCCTTCCCACTTCGTGAACAGCGCAAAAATGTCCGACGACGCCAGAATCTCCGGGATGTCCAGCCTTTGGCCGAGAAAGTCTACTTTCTCCTGGAGGCCCAGCGCCTCCACTTGCCGTTCCACGGCTTCCCGCAACGGTCCTTCACCGACAAACGAAAGGTGAAAAGGGGCAGTCAATGAGGCGACTGCGTCCACCAATAAAGACTGCGCTTTTTGCTGGCTGAAGCGCGCCACCATCACGATTCTTGGGATCCGCTGCGTATCGGGCGCGGCCCGATGGGAGCAATGATGAGAGCAATGATGCGCGCAATCCGGAATGCCGTTGTGTATGGTGGTGAATTTCTCCGGTCCGGCAATACCATGCCGCAACGCCAGATCGCGATTGGCTTCGGAAACGGTGATGATGCGCGACGAAACGCGCGCCGCCAGCTTCTCGAGCGGAGTGCCAATCGCTCTCCACTTCCACGAAGTACCCTCGGCGAAACACCAGGTGTGGGCCGTAAAAATGCAAGGAATGCCGGCCAGGCTCGCGGCCAGCCGGCCAATGACGCCGGCTTTTGACGTGTGGGCGTGAATCACGTCCGGTTTCACTTGCCGCAACAGCCGCAAACATTGATGCAAGGCCTTGAGATCGTGCAGCGGGCGGATGGGCTGAACCAGGTCGGGCAACACGTGCCAGGGAATGCCGATCCGATCGGCCGCTTCGGTAAGATAGCCTTCTTCGCCGGTCGCCAATTCCAGCTCGAAATCGTCCCGCATGCCGCGGAGCAGGTCGGCCACGTGGGTTTGTCCTCCGCCCAGTTCGGCGCGAGTAATCAGAAGAAGTACTTTCATTTGACCTCCTCTATGGCTCGCCTGTTGACCATGTGGGGCCGTCCCCCTGGACGGCGGCCGACGCCCCCGTCGGCCCCTTCTGTGCGCGGGGCCGTAGCCGCGGACGTAAAACCGGACAGCACGCGGAATGTTTCAGAGGCGGACCGGTCCCAACTCCACCGCCGGGCGTGATCGAGACCGGCGCGGCAAAGCCTTTCCCGCAGATCGTCGCCGTAGACGATGTTGAGAATCCCTTGAGCGATGGATTCGCAATTCTCCGGATCCACCAGCACGGCGCACCCGGCCGCTACTTCCGGCAGAGAGGTAGTCTCGGAGGTGACCACCGCCGTGCCACAGGCCATGGCTTCGAGCGCGGGCAAACCGAATCCTTCATACAGCGAAACGTAGACCATGCCCAACGCGCCTGAGTACAGCGCCGGCAGTTGGTCTTGTTTTACGTAGCCGGTAAAGTGGACCCCCGGCGGAATCGAGCCTGTTTTGGCATTGGAGAAGACTAACGATGCTCCCTTGGCGCCGGCGACCACCAGGCTGACGTCCTCAGGCAACTCTGCCGACACTCTGCGCCAAGCTTCCAACAGGCCTTGCAAGTTTTTGCGTGGCTCGATCGAGCCCACCGTCAGCAGGTACCGTCCGACCGGGATACCCAACTCAGCGCGCACCTGCTCAATTTCCCATTCCGGCCGCGGATTGAACTCGCTGTCCACGCCGTTCCAAACCACGCTGACTTTTGAAGGCGCTATTCCAAAGCGCTCAACGATCCGCCCCTTGGTAAATTCCGAAACCGCGACGATGTGCTGCACCTTGCGCGTCAGGCGCGGAAGCAGCCATTGGTACCAGGCGGCAAAACGGGGACTGAACCATTCCGGGTGCTCCACGGGGATAATGTCGTGAATGGTGCACACTTGGCGCGATACGGCCAAAGGGCCGGTATTATTGGGACTCCAAAGCAAACGCCCTCGAGAAGCCGCCGGCAAATACAGTTGCTCCCAAAGATGCCCCTCTACGCCCCGCAGCGGCCGGCTGGGCCGGATCACGTCCAGGTTCGATTCCAGCCGGTTCACCATCTCCAGCGCGTAGCGCTGCATGCCCGTGGGAACGTGCGAATAGAAACGGGCGTTCAGCGCGATGGCTGCCATGCCACTTCCTCCTCGGGAGCTCGAAATTGCCGGGCGTAATAAGCGCAGGCCAGCCCCACCAGCCATAACGCCACTTGCGGAATGATCACGCGGCCTTCCGCCCAGTAAATGATTCGTGAAAGCTCGATCACGCCCACAAAGGTTGCCGGATAAAGCAGAAGTCCGGCGATTCGCTTCTGCTGAAACCACCGGTACAGCAGTCCCGCCAACAAACCAGCCAGCAGCCAATACAACAGGCAACCGGCCAAACCGAAATCCATAATCGGTTCCAACAAACCGCCGCCGTTGTTGAATTCCGGATTGGCTTCCACCTTGAGATAGGCCATGTATGGGTCGTTTTCCGCGGACGCCAGCGCAAAGTTCGGATACAGCGTGTCCATCAAATTGCTCAGTCCCGGAAAGCGCCACAAGAAATGCAGCGTAAAGAATGGCGCTCCCGTCGGATCGATCCGGTGAATCAGCAAAGCGCCGTTGTTCAATGCCGTGACGTAGTAACCCAACAGGCGCAAGCCCACGAACGACCAGAAAGAAAGGTCTCCGCCGGCATAGAAGTTAATCCACGAGCGGAAGTACTCTGACGCGCCAAAGACCACCACCAGGCCCGCGTAGCCCAGCACCGGCGCCATGCGCAGCAGCGGCCAGAGCCGTTGCCGGATCCCCGCCGATTCCATCAATCGCAGCCGGACGAACAGCACCGCGGCGGGTATGAGCAGTTCCATCAGGGAAAGCCGCTCGCTGTTCATCAGCGCGCGCACCAGCGTCAGGAAAAACAGCACGGCGAATTTCGGCCACACCGTTCTCCAGCCTCGGGCCACGCCAATCATCACGCCTAGCACCATCGCAGCCATGGCCAGTTGCGTCAGCGTGGTCACTCCGCTGATCGTGCCCAGGTAGACTTCCTTCATCACGTAACTGGCGCCCTTGTCTCCCTGCAGCACTCCCAGCGCCAGCTGCAAGTTCGCGCCTCGCGAGATTGCGGCTCCGGCCCAAGTGATGTACCCCACGACCGAAAGCCAGAAACAGGCGTTAAAGGTGCGCTCGACAAAGCGCCAGGGCACGTTGTCCATCCAGTTGTGTTCCGTGCACCCACCCGGATGCAGGCGGCGGGAACTGCTCAGCCACGCGCCCAGCGAGAACATGGCGATCGCCGCTAGCGTGATCCACAGCTCGGGCGCGTTAAAGAATTTTGGCGTGTACCAGTAGGCCCGATACATCCAGTCCGGGATGAGAAACGCTCCCAGGGCGACGATCGCGCCCATCACGGCGGAGACCCACGCCGGATTCAGCCACCACAATTCGCGATCGCGGTTCATGGCGATTCGGCTCCTTGCAAATCCACAACCGCCGTTCGATTCCTGGGCGGCAGCAACTTATATGCCGCCGTGGCCATCGCCGTCGAAACATACAATTCCGAACACAACACCGACGCCGCCATGCCTACGTGCAGAAAGCGAGGCGCCAGAAACAACGACAAACAGACATTGACCACGCCTCCCGAAAGAATGATCTGGTTGATCTTGCCATCCTGGCCAAAGGGCAGCAGCCATTGCATGCCCGCCGAGTTGGTGATTGCGAGTAGTACTGGAAGACAGGAGAACATTCGCAGCACCAGCACGGCGGGCTCATATGACGCGCCAAGTAGTAGTTTGATGAGTAACGGCGCGGTAAGAAAAAGCAATATTCCGAGCAACACTCCGCCGCCTACGATGATGCTGGCGCTAAGGCGGGCCAGGTTGGCGGCGGCCTCGTAACCGCTCTTCGCCAGATGGCTGAGCCGGGGATAAATCGCGTCGCGGACGGGGTTCATCAGGCCGTAAGCGGCCTTCGAAATCTTCTCGGCCGACGCAAAGTATCCGACAATTTCGGGCGAAGCAAACAAGCCCAGCAGGAACACGTTGCCTATGCCATAGAGGCTTTCGGCGCTGCGGAACAGAAACATCGGCCAGCCCATGTGCAGAGCGCGCGATACCATCGCGAATGTGGGCAGGCGCATCGGCATGGTCCGAAACGCCAATAGAAAGCCCGCGATTGTCGTCAGCGTGGGCGCTACGGCGCACAGCGCCATCCATTTCCATTCGTCTCCCGCGCCGTGTACAAACACAAACATCCCGCCTACCGCCGCCAGCTTGCCGGTTATTTCAATAGCGGACGACAGCCGCAGCTTTTCCAAACCCTGAAAAAACCAGAGCGGCGCAAATCCTTGGGCCACGCCATAAACCAAGCCGGCGCCGAACAAGGCGGAGTTATCGCGCAGCAGCGGTATGAAGCGCGAACACGCTACCGCCGCCGCCATCGCCAATGCCGCCAGCAGGGCCTGCGCGCCCAGAACGCCGCTCATCACTTCACCGCAGGTCTGCGGGCAATCGCGATGCCGGGCCACTTCGCGCGTAGCCGACAAATTGAATCCGAACTCAATCAGGATCACTACGAAGTCGCCAATCGCGGTGACAAAAGCAATCTTGCCCCAGCCGGCCGCGCCCAGCATCCGGGCCAGGTACGGAATGGTGATGAGGGGAATGATTTTCCGGCCGAACTGCACGCCGTACAAAGCCGCCATATTGTGTACCAGGCGATTACCCCGGACCAACTTCGCGAGCTTCCGGCTGGCGTCAAAAGCCATTGGCAGCAGGCTACTTCAACCCCAAAACGATGCTATACAGGCTGGTCTCGGTGAGATGAACATACGGCTCGATCTTGCTGATAAAGTTTCGGGGCACGATGATCGTGTCCCCCGGCCTCACCGCAACATCTTCCCGAATATTTGTTCCGGTCATCAGCTTGCGGACATCCATTAGGCGCACTTCGGCCAGATTCGGGCCGGTCCTGTGCATCAAGATCACTTGGGTCCGTTGTGCGCTGTCCTTCAGGCCGCCGCTGATGGCCAGGGCCTCGACCAGCGTAACGTCGCCGTGATAGTCAAAGCGCCCGGGGTGGGCCACTTCGCCAGCGACGATGAAATACGGCTTGACATACTCTTTCAACAGAACCGTCACCTCCGGGTCGGCCAGGCGCTCACGCGCTTTGGCGGTGATGGCGCGGGAAGCATCCTGCAAGGTAAAGTTGACCAGCTTCACTTCGCCCAGCAGCGGCAGAGAAACATAACCATCCGGTTGCAGCGCCACGGTCGCGTTGTATTCCGGCGTGTAGCGGTACTGCACTTCCACCTTGTCTTCCGGCTGCAGTGTGTAGTGCGGATCGCGATCCGCGAATGTAGTCTGCTGCGCAGCAGCCAGGACAGCCAGCGCCAACGTCATCAAT
Source organism: Bryobacteraceae bacterium (assembly GCA_035314765.1). GTDB lineage: Bacteria > Acidobacteriota > Terriglobia > Bryobacterales > Bryobacteraceae > DATFZA01. Next base: position 2,141 of record DATFZA010000467.1, on the reverse strand, counting down.
ATCGTTTTCATAGCAATTTGTAGAGAAACTCGGGGATCGGATAAGTGCGCCGATTCAGAATCAGCCCCTGCAGGCTCCGTCCGGTTTGCGCGAACATTTTCTGCGCGTAGGAGATCTGATCGCGTCGCGTCTTGCCCGCGTCCACCACCAGGAACACGCCATCCGCCTCCTGACTCAGCCGCAGCGCATCTCCGGATTCATTCAGCGGCGAACAATCGATCAACAGGTAATCGAAATCTTGCGGACCCAGATCGATCCAGACATTCTCCAACTGCACTTCCGGCAGATTTTCCATCTCTTCGCTCGAGACCAGGGACCACACGTTCGGCATGCGTTCGATGTAGTTCTGCGGCGTCCCAGCGCCCTCGGCCCCAAGCGGATCTTCATCCATCAGGGAAGGCGGACCGGTGAGCACGCGGCAGTTCGTTTCCTGCGCCAGTTCCCGCGCCAAAATCTGCACCAGGTAGCTGACCCCGACGCCAGCGGTGGGCCCGACAAAGGCAAAGATGCCCTGGCCATCCTCACTGTTCCTGCGCTGGATCATGGTTTGCACCAGCGGTTGAAAGAATCCTTCGCGGATGGCGGATCCATCGCGGCGCTTCCGCTGCCGGTGTTCGATTCGTTTGAACTTTGAAGGAGGGATCTTCTCTGCAAGGGCTGTCATGCTGCGTTTCCTCTTCTCACTAGCAGTACGTCGGACTGGATGCTGGGACAGTACGTCGCCGTCGCCAGCACGGGCAGTCCGGTGAACGATTCCAACTCTCGCGGTGTGTATACCGTGCGGCGGGCATGCCCGAGCAGCAGGGCCGCCAGCAGGATCAAGGCATTGCCTAAAACCAATGCCGCCCCGGAGGCCGCCGTCAGCCGCGGCTCGGGCAATTCGGGGACGCGCGGCGCTTCGGCAATCGCCACGTTCGAGATCTTCTGCTTGTCCATGGCTTCGCCGATCCGCGCTTCTTCGCGCTTCCGTGAATACAGCAGGAAGTTATCTTCGTCAACCTTGATTTCGCGAAGCAGTTCCTGCTCTCCCGGCAAAATGCCTCCCAGCTTTTCCAACTCCGCCCGGTATTGCTGCGTTTGCGACCGCAGCTCACCGATGCGCCCGCGCAGCCCCGTGCCGGCGGCCTCAGCATGCGACAGCTCCAGCTCAATGTTTTGGCGCAGCGGATTCACGTCGGTCGCCACTTCATAGGAATTCAGCTTCTGCGCGTTCTCGAGCGCGGCCCGCGTGTCGGCGATCTGTTGATCCACTTCCTTGATCGTCCGGTCGTTCGGTTTGAACTTGGTCAAAAGATCCGTCCGCTTGTTCTGCAACTCGGCGATCAGCGTATTCAGCCGCTCCACGGAATACTGATTGGGTATTTTGCGCGTCTGCGTAGTGATGCGCGGCGATTGATCGGTCAACTGCGAACGGAGGTCGCTGATTCTCTTTTGCGTTTCGATGCTGTTGGCTTGCGCCTCGCGCAGAGCGCCCTGTTCGTCCACCACTCTCCGGATCAGGAGTTCCTTTTGTTCCGGCGCTCCCACAATGCCGGAGTGTTTTTGAAACTCAATCAGCCGGTTCTCGGCGTCGCGCAGCTTCTTTTCGTATTCCTCCGCCTGTTGCTGAAACAAAGCCAGCGACCCGATGTTGCTGTGCAGTTGCAAATGTCTTTCGAGATAGGCGTCGGCCAGAGATTGCAGCACGCGGGCGCTCAATTGAGGATCGGGCGAGGCGTAACGGACCCGGATCATGCTCGATTTCATGAGCGGTGCGATGCGTATTTTTTTCTGGAGCTTGACGACTGCCTTTTCGCGCGAAGCCGGCGTGTTGCCGCCCAATCCGCACTGGTCCACTACTTTCCGAAATAAGTCGGCGCTCGATAGCAACTGAATTTCGGTACCCAGTTGCCCGTCGTTGACTTCGCCATTCAGAATCGGGGTGGCTATCCCGTCGGGAGTGACAATCATGTCTGGGCGGGAGTTCTTGACCAGAATGGTCATCTGCGCTTCGTAACTGGCGGGCCGGCCCCAAACCCACGACACCACAGCCAGAGTGAAAAGCAGACAGAGAACCATCACGGTATGCTGCGACCGGAACAGCGCGTCGGCGCTGTCGCGCAAGCCAGGCAGTTCCGTTGGCGGGGGATAACAGATCGCGT
>DATFZA010000466.1:0-12848 GCA_035314765.1 Bryobacteraceae bacterium | reverse complement strand
CGCTTTTTCCTAGTTTGCGTTTCTGCATCTTTTGCTCCTTTACGTGATCGTTCGCCTACGTGATAGTTCGCCGCGTCAGGGTTCTTCTATGATCATCTCCCCTTTATCTGCCGCCGGGCCGTAGTTAGCGCTCATGCCCATGACAGCCTAGACCCAGGGCCGAGACCTCAGGCTCTTTCCAAGTTTGCGCGTTTTCATAGTTTCTCCTTCGAGGCTGGCCACTGCCAACGGTTCAAGCGCATCTCTTAATTCCACTGTAGTGCCAAACTGCGATATTGAATAGTATGTATAAAAGACAAGGGCTTGTGAGGAGTATTCACAAATGGCGCAGGCCGATCTCAACACGCTTTCCGCATTCCTCGCCATAGCGGAGGAACGCAGCTTTACGCGCGCCGCGAAACGGCTGGGTGTTACACCCTCTGCCATGAGTCACGCGATTCGGGGACTGGAGGAAAATCTAGGCGTGCGCCTCCTGTCGCGAACGACACGGAGCGTGTCGCCCACCGAGGCCGGGGAACAACTCCTCGTGCGATTGCGCCCCGCGCTCGGCGAAGTCCAGGACGTTTTGGACCGGCTGTCAGGGTTACGCGACAAGCCCGTGGGCCGCGTTCGCCTGGCAGTACCGCGGCTTGCGGTGATGACCGTGCTTGCGCCGAAAGTAGGACAATTCGCGCGCGACTACCCGGAGGTCGTACTTGATGTCACTGCGGACGACCGCCGCATGGATATCGTCGCCGAAGGCTTCGATGCCGGCATACATTTCGGCGAATACATTCAAAAGGACATGATCGCCGTGCGCGTTTCAGGCGACCATCGCGCCGCGATTGTCGGCTCGCCCGGATATTTCAAGTCGCATGCGAGGCCAAAGACGCCGCACGATCTCGTCAATCATCAATGTGTCAATTTTCGGCACGGATCTGGCGGCGGCGTTTACCGCTGGGAGTTCGAAAAGGGCAGGAAATCCCTTTCCGTAGCAGTGAGCGGGCCTCTGATCCTCGATGACGTGGACCTCATGGTCCGGGCTGCGCTCGATGGCGTCGGCTTGACCTTCGTAACAGATGATTACGTGGCGTCGCATCTCGCGAGCGGGGCGCTCATCCGCGTCCTGGAGGATTGGTGCCAGCCCTTCCCAGGTTTCTTCCTGTATTATCCGAGCCGCCGGCAGCAGCCAGCCGCGCTGTCTGCTCTGATTAACACGCTGAGATTGTAGCCGCATCGCCCGAGGCGCACCGTTTGGGCCTCTAACCCTCGGTAAAATGGGATGATTGTACTAACGGGAATATACACCCGTATTTACAACGAGTCTTGTTCTCGTAAGGTGTTGAAAATGTATGAGCATAGATGCTTGTAACCCTATGAAAACATGGTAGCGCTAACGGGAATCGAACCCGTATTTAAGCCTTGAGAGGGCTCCGTCCTAACCGTTAGACGATAGCGCCACGTACATCTCTACTACACTGACAGTATATCCGATATGCTGGGGGAGATCGCCTCGTCTGGCAGCCGGCAGCGATGAAATTATCAATCTTGTGTGGAGTTGGGTCGCTCCTCGCCGTCTGGGGAGCACACGCTCAGAACATCGACTCCAGCGGTAACTCGTCACTCAACGGCAGTTTTTTTGTGCGGCAAATCTCGTTGACGGTGGACCACACCACCGGGCTCACTAACGCGGCGTATTGTGTTTACGGCACGATCGTCTTCGACGGCAACGGAAACTACACTTTCAATGGACAACTGGCTAGCGCCGGATCGGCTGGCGTCTCGCCATACAGCGTCTCCGGCGTTTATTCTGTCCAATCCAACGGAATCGCCGCCCTGCAGAGCCTGCTCGACAACAGCGCCAACATTTTTGGCGCAGTCGCGCAGGGCGTATTCTCGGGCAGTTCGACCCAAAGCGCGGTGTACGCGGACGAAATGGTGGCAATTCCCGCCGGAACCAGTTCCAGCCTCACCGCCCTCAAGGGCGCTTACAATTTCGGAACCATCGAATTTCTGCAATCCGATTTGACCGCGCGCGATAGCTACTTCACCATCAACGCCGACGGCAATGGCAACATCGCTGCCTTCACTTTGAATGGCGCGGCCGCGAATCAGAACAATGCCAATGTCACTCAAACCGTCAGTGCAACCACCTACTCGTTGACCGGCAACGGGACCGGAACGTGGAATTTGCCGGCGGGCGATCTGATAGCAAATAGCAAGGTGTTTTATATCTCTTCCGACGGAAACTTCGTCATCGCGGGAGGTTTCGACACTTTCGACCTCGAGATCGGCATTCGCGCATCGGCAATGCCGGCGAACAATGCCACATTCTCGGGAGTGTATTTTGTTACCGGGCTGGAAACCAACGCAGCCGGCCTCGATGCCTTTGCCGGCTCCATCAACGCCACGGGCGCGGGCGAATCGCTCTGGCACCTGCGCGTCAATTCCCTTGTCAATGGCAGTTATAGCAACACTCATGATCTGCCTTACAGCGTCACTAACGGCAGCATCAGCCAACCCACTGCCCACTATTCTTTCGCTCTGAGCGGGCAAGCGTTTGTCGTTGTGGGAACGGGGCCGGAATATCAACTGAGCTTAGGCCTGCACGCGCCGCAATACTCCGGAGCTGGTGTTTACTTGAATCCGCTTGGCATCGTGAACGCCGCGAACCTGGCGCCCATCACCAATCCCGTTTCACCAGGAGAGTTTGTGTCGCTGTTCGGAACGGGGCTCGCATCGGGATCGGCCCAAGCCCAGAGTTTGCCAATTTCCACCTTGCTTGGCGGTGTCCAGGTCTTGGTCAACGGAACATTTATGCCAGTGCAGTACGTCAGTCCCACGCAGATCAACGCATTGGTGCCTTTTGAGCTGGACGTGAGGAATTCCTCTTTCGCTACCTTCCAGGTGATCGACAACGGCATCGCGTCAAACAGCGTTTCGGTTTTTTCGGCCGCCACTTCTCCGGGTGTTTTTTCCATCAACCAGACGGGAACCGGACCGGCAGCGGTGCTCCATGCGGATTACACGCCCGTTTCTTCGGCCAGCCCGGCCAAAGCAGGCGAGACCGTACAGCTATTTTTGGCCGGGTTAGGAACGGTCACTCCCAATGCAGGCGATGGCGCAGCCGGGAGCGGTAATCCGTTGAATCTGGTCAACGCGCGGACCTCCGTTCAGATTGGCGGTCAATCCACCAAGGCAAGCGTCGCATTTTCCGGCCTCGCGCCCGGATTTGCGGGATTGTATCAAGTTAATTTCGTGATTCCCTCGGGCTTGACTTCGGGAAACAATTCCCTCACGATTTCCACTCCACAAGGAATCACTTCGCAAACAATGATCGCGATCTCGAATTAACACTAATGCCTCAAGATTTCGTGGTTCAGCCCATTGGCTTCGTCCACAGCGAAATACACGACGCCGTCGACGACGTTTGGGGAGGTCTCAGGTCCCTTATCCAACTGGACCCTTCGCTCTTCTCCGCCGGCTGCCTGGCGGGGCTGGAAGAGTTCTCTCACGTCGAGATTTTGTTTGTGTTTGACCGCGTGCGGGATTCGGAAATCCACACCGGCGCCCGGCATCCCCGGGGCCGGACCGATTGGCCCAAAGTGGGTATTTTCGCCCAGCGGGCCAAGAACCGGCCCAACCGGATCGGTGTCACGATCTGCCGGTTAATCTCCGTATCCAGTCAGGATCTGTCCATTGTCGTCGAAGGCCTCGACGCGATCGATGGTACACCCGTTCTCGACCTCAAACCCTACATGCGTGAATTCGGCGTTAGAGACCCGGTCCGTCAACCGGCCTGGGCTTCCGAGCTGATGGCCAAATACTGGGAGAGCCGCGACTAACAGCCCCATTAAAGAAACCTATCGACCCCTCAGAAGAAGCTATGTGGTTGACTTTGACTATACGATTTAGCCTATCTCTTACATTCAACGAGAACTAACGAGCTTAGCTCGCGAATCAGCCACCGCGCTCCGCAATTATTTCTTGACACTCCCGCCAGGACGAGCCTATACTTGACAAACACTTCGTAAGCTGTTTAGGGCCTTTCAGTCTCGGATCGTCAAAGAGGGAGGGGTTTTATGAATCTGGGTTCAGCGCTCGGACTGGGTAGAGTTGTTTTCGCGCGCCTTTGCTTCGCCGTTGGCGTTTGCATGTTGCTCAACCTGAACTTAACGCCTGCGTCGGGGCAAGCGGCTACGGGTACGGTAACCGGCCAGATCACCGACCAGCAAGGCGCTGTGATCGCAGGCGCGCAGATTCATTTAGTAGACACTAGCACCAACACCTCGTTCACCGCGATCACGAACTCCGCGGGACGGTACACTATTGCGAACGTACCGCCGGCTGTTTACGAGTTCACGGTTGTCAAGGAGGGCTTCAGTTCTTCCAGGATAACGGGTCAGAAGGTGGAAATCGGTGAGGTACTCACCCTGGATACTGCGCTGCAGATTGGCGCGACCGCGACCACAGTGGAAGTTAAGGCGCAAGTCGGAGCGGAACTGCAAACATTAAATGCCACCATCGGTTCCACGATCACCAATGACTCGCTCAATCTGCTGCCCAATTTGGGCCGGGATGCGTCCTCCCTTTCGGTCTTGCAGGTTGGAGTTTCCCCGTACGGCAACGTGGGCGGCGCCGCCACTGACCAGAACGGTTTCCAGTTGGATGGCGGTCAAAACAGCGATGACATGGCCGGCACCAACACGACGTACACGCCCGGCAATGGCTTTAGCGGCACCACCTCCACGGGCGGAACGCCGACCGGGGTGATTCCCACACCGATCGAGAGTATCGAGGAATTCAAGGTCGGCACTTCTCTCCAGACTGCGGACTTTAATGGCGCCGCTGGCAGCCAGGTGCAGATGGTCACCAAGCGCGGAACCAACGGGTACCATGGCGCGTTGTATGAGTACTATTTCGGAAGCAACGTCGGCGCGGCGAATCTCTGGAAGAATAACCACACGCTGGTGAAGAATGGCAATGGTGGCTTTGAAGCCACTCCCCTGCCCAGCACGCACAAGAACCGCTTCGGCGGCGCGTTCGGCGGCCCGCTGACTCCAAAGTTCTGGGGCGGCAAGACGTATTTCTTCGTCAACTACGAAGGAACCCGGTTCCCGAACCTTGCCACCTTTGAACGAGGCACCCCGACCGCCTTGACGCGCCTTGGCGTGATTACGCTATCGGGCGTAACTTATAACCTCAACCCCAACCCGGTTACCTACAATGGCGTAACTTATCAACCTGCGATGTGCGGCGGTTCGCTCTGCGATCCGCGCGGGCTCGGCATCAATCCGTTAGTGCAGAAAATCTGGAGCCAGATGCCCCTGCCAAACGATACCCAGTACACATCCGGCACCGTGGTGGATGGCGTGAACGCTCAGGGCTACCTGGGGAGCGTTGCCTTACCACAGACGGCCAACTTTGGCGTCATCCGGCTTGACCATGACTTCGGCGATAAGTGGAAATTCATGTCCAGCTACCGCTATTACTCGTTCACCCAAGCGGTGACTGCGCAGACTACGCTTTCGCCCAATGGCCAATATACTTCGGATGCCGCGCGTCCACAGAAGCCGTCCTTCTTGGTGGCCGGACTGACCACCGCCATTACTTCCAACTTGACCAGCGACTTCCGCTTCAGTTACTTGAGGAATTTCTGGCAGTGGGGAACAGCCGCCGGGCCGCCTCAGCTTCCAGGCCTCGGCGGCGCACTCGAAATCGGCGGCGAATCGATGAACGCCTTGATCCCGACCAACGTAGATTCACAAGACGTTCGGCAACGGTTCTGGGACGGTCATGATTATTTTGTCAACGAGGGCCTCAGCCTGCTAAAAGGCAACCACCTGTTCCAATTCGGCGGTACCTATCAGCACAACTTCGATTACCACGGGCGCAATGATAACGGCGTGGGAATCGATACTTCGGTCACCTATCAACTCTTCGGCGGCGCTGGTATCGCCAATTCGGCATACCCTACTCCCGCAGGCCTGCCTTCGAACCAGTTGACCAACTACAGCAACCTGTACAACGAAATCCTCGGAATCGTAATCCAGCCACAGGTGATGTATTCGCGCACTGGCGCCAATCTTATGCTGAACCCGGTGGGGACTCCTGGGTTCGATCAGAGCAAAATCCCATCCTATGACCTATACGCCACCGACACTTGGCACTTGCGCAAGGATCTAACGGTAACCTACGGGCTAGCTTGGGGTCTGGCAATGCCGCCGTACGAAATCAATGGCAAGCAGGTGCAATTAGTGGATGATGCTGGAAACCCCATCAACATTAAGAGCTACCTGCAGACCAAGGCAAGTATGGCGCTAGCGGGACAAACCTACAATCCGCAGGTCGGCTTTGAGACGATTCGCAACGTCGACCCGAATCAAAAGTATCCCTTTAAGCCGTTCTATGGCGGATTCAGCCCGCGAGCTTCTGTTGCGTGGAACCCGCGCTTCGGCAATAGCTTACTCGACTCGGTTTTTGGTGAAGGCAAAACGGTGATTCGCGGCGGCTACGGACGCATTTATGGCCGCCTGAATGGCGTCGGCCTGGTGCTGGTGCCTTTGCTCGGCACCGGTTTGCTGCAAGCTGTGTCCTGTATCGGCGCAACCAGCGGCGGCCAGTGCCTGGGAGCCTCCGGTGTGAATCCGTCCACTGCGTTTCGCATCGGCGTGGACGGCAATTCCGCCCCGCTCCCCAATGTCTCTCAAACTCTGTCGCAGCCCTATTTCCCCGGTTTGAACGGAAATGCGGCCGCCGGTGATGGTTCGGTTCTCGATCCCAATCTCAAGCCGAATCATTCCGACGAGTTCAACTTCACCATCCAGCGCTCGCTCTCGGACAAGCTCATTCTGGAAGTGGGTTACATGGGCCGCAAGATCAGCAACGAGTTCCAGGAGATCAACATCGACGCGGTGCCGTACATGTACACGCTGAATGGCCAGAGCTTCGCCCAAGCCTACGCTCAGGTCTATCAGGAGATCACAACGGGCGCGTCAATCACGACACAACCTTTCTTCGAAGCTGCCATGGGTGGCGCCAACTCGCCCTATTGCGTCAAGTTCACCAGTTGTACGGCAGCGGTAGCGGCCAACGAGAAGGCGAATTTCGCGACCACACAGGTGTACAGTCTCTGGTTAGACCTGAACAAGGCTCCGGGCTGGACGTTGGGACGAACCCTGCTGGCAGCGCCTGCTCTGGGTGGTAACCTGTCGGCTCAGCTCTCCTCGCTCGAATTCATCAACTCACTCGGCCATGGAAGCTACAACGCCGGATTCTTCTCCTTTACCGCAAAGGACTGGCATGGCTTGACCGCGCGCAATAACTTCACCTGGAGCAAGGCGCTGGGCACCGGAAGCGTGATCCAAGCCAGCAGTTCCGTGACCGTCCCAAATCCTTACAACTTCAACAACTTTGGCACCTATGGCGTTCAGCCGTTTGACGTCAAATTCGTGTACAGCCTGCTCATGCTCTATCAGGTCCCGTACTACAAGAGCCAACAGGGTTGGCTCGGCCATATCCTCGGTGGGTGGAGCATCGCACCTCTGTTCACCTGGCGTAGCGGTTTGCCGGAACGCATCAACGTCGGGCTGGATGCACAGACCTTCGGCGAAATTTACGGCGGAAGCAATTCCGGTAACTACGAGGAAGCCGCTGGGGCTGCGCCGTATACGGGCGGCAGTTCCGCCAATTACAACGTCACCTCAACCGGCGCCGGCTGTATAGGCGCGGCCGGCAATCCCGCGGCATCCTCATGTTCGAAGGGCGGCGGTTCTGGGATCAATATCTTCGCCAACCCGGCCGCCGTGTTCGCGGAGTTCCGCGCGCCCATTCTCGGCGTGGACACGAACTCCGGGGGGGCTGGCGTGATTCGTGGTTTCGGTTTCTGGAATCTGGATGCGACCATTTCCAAGGACTTCCGGGCCACGGAACACATCGGCGGCACGCTCATCATCCAATTCACCAACGTCTTGAACCACTTCGAACCACAAGACCCGTGCACCTTGGGATCGACATTAGGTTGCACTTCGAGTAACTTGAATCTCAGCAATCCCACTACGTTCGGCGTGGTCACCAACCAGTTCGTTACCCCCAACGGTGCGATGTCCCGCGCCGTGGAATTCGGTCTGCGCCTGCGCTTCTAAACTTTCGTTAGGGTACAATTCGGAGAAAAGCACGGGGCCGAGCAATCGGCCCCTTTTTGATCTTATGAACCGTCTCACCCTTTTGCTGTTGACAGCCTCAGTCATCGCCTTCGCCCAAGGCCGTCGCGAGAATACTCCACCCCAGCCACAAGCGCCGCCGCCCGCTGCTCCAGCCCCGCCGGCGACCCATGCACTCGCACCGGAAGAGAAAACTTCGGTGACGCATCATCAGGCTCGGGTCGGCGGCCAGATGATCGGCTACACGGCCACTGCCGGAAATTACATAATCAAAGCCGACGACGGCACGCCCAAAGCAAGCTTCTTTTTTGTCTGCTACTCCAAGGACGACGTGAGCGACATCTCCAAGCGGCCGATTTCTTTCGTCTACAATGGCGGCCCAGGCTCTGCGTCCCTCTTTACTCACATGGGTCTCGGCCCGCGGCGCATTCTGCTCACCGACGACGGCCACGGTATGCCCGCTCCCTATTCGGTGGTCGACAACAACGACTCCTTTCTCGACGCGACCGATCTCGCCTTTATTGACGCCGTGTCCACCGGCTATAGCCGTCCTGCTCCCGGTGAAAACCCATCGCAGTTTTACGGAATTGTCCAGGACGCAACCTATTTTTCCGACTTCATTTATCAATTTATCACCCGCAATGAGCGCTGGGCGTCTCCCAAGTTCCTGATTGGCGAGAGCTACGGCACTACTCGCTCCGCGCAATTGTCCAACGTTCTGCAGCAGCGCCATCAGATTTACTTAAATGGTGTGGCCCTGGTTTCGTCCGTCGCCTTCTCCGAGTGGGGCCGTGATGACCGGGCCCGCTTCTTTCTGCCGACCTTCATCGTCTCGGCCTGGTATCACCACCTGCTGGCGCCGGACTTGCAGAAGCTGACAGTGGAGGAGATCGCCCAATTCGGCAGGGGCTACGCACACACAGAGTACGCCCAAGCGCTGGAGCAGGGCGACCAGCTTCCCCCCGCCGAATATGCGAAAGCCGTCAAGGATTTGGTCCGCTTAACGGGACTGTCGCCCAAATATATCCGGGAGACCAATCTGCGCATCAATCCTCAGCGTTGGTTCAAGGAACTGCAGCGCGACAAGCGCCTGACCACGGGACGTCTGGACGCCCGATTTACCGGGATGGACGTGGATGCCGCGGGCGAACGGCCGGAATACGATGCGAGCGAGGCCTCCTATGAAGGCGCCTACGTCGCCATGTTCCAGGACTACGTACGCCGCGACTTGAAGTGGAACAGCGACGCGTATTACACGGTCACCGCCAATGTGCGTCCCTGGGACCAAGGCCAGCCCGGCGCCGTGGCGGAAGCCTTGCGCTCCGCCATGACCCAGCAAACCAATTTAAAGCTGCTGGTGGTCTGCGGCTACTACGACCTGGCCACGCCCTTCAACGGTATCGAGCAAACCGTCTCGCACATGATGCTGGAGCCGCCCATCCGCAAGAACGTCACCTTCACTTACTATGAAGCCGGCCACATGATGTATATCGACAAGAAGGCGCGCGAAAAACTACACCGGGATATGGACGACTGGATCAATGCGAGCTACGGCAAGTAAATCCCCGCCCATTTGTGGGGCAGGTTATTAACCTGCGGCCGATTATTAATCGGCCCTGGGCGGTTCACAAACATTATTAACCGGCCCCCAGAGGCTATGCCTTACCGCCCCTTATACATCGCGCTATACTCCAGTTGCTGTTTCACAAAATCCCGCGAATAGTCGATGCTCACCGAAGTCACCGCCCCATCGACACTAAACTTCGCGCTCAATTGCGGGTTGATTCCGCACCAATAAGCCGGCACATCGAGCTTCTCATACCGCGCCAGCACTTCATCGCGCAGCGCCGGATCGAAGTGCACTGCGTATTTATCGATCAGCGCCTTGATCGCGTCAAAGTCGCCCTCGGCCTTGATCCGCATCAACTCCCCCAGCAGCATCCCCACGCCCTGCCGCATCTTTTCAAAATCGCGAACCACCAGATATGTTTTGCCGTCCCGCCGCGCCTGTTCCATCGCGCCCGTCTTGTCCATAATGTAGTTGACAATCAACTGGCGGTTCCGCTGATGGTCTTCTTCGAGATTGCTGCCTTTCGGATTCCGCTGCAGTTGCGTCAGCGCTACGCGCGTTTGCGCATAGTACATGGCCTTGGCGACCTCGGGACTCGACACCAGACCCATGGCTTGCAGTTTCGGATCGAACACGTTCCACATCGCCACCAGATCCGCCCGCGCCTCCTCCAGCGTCGAGGTATATTGCTTCAGATAGAAGGCCGGCTCATGCGTCAACTTCGGGTTCAATTTGCCCGAGCCGTGACCGATGATCTCATGCATGGCCGTTAGCAGATCGTTGGCTTCCCGGCCGTATTTCTCGCCTATAGCGATCTCTTCCGGTGAGGCCGCGAATTCGCGCAGCACGCCAAACCCCACGGCGTCCGAGATTGCGCGGGAACTGCCCGTGAACAGAAAGCTCTTGCTGCCGTACTTCTCGTGAATCTCGTTTTCATTCGGCAAATTGTCCCCCGTGGTGTTCACATGAAAATCGCCGGTCTCAATCAGCGTCTCAACCGCCTTGGCCAAAGGCGGTTTCACCCCTTGCTTGCGATACTGCGGTAGCCACGGCGCCCGGTCTTCGAAATACTGGGCGTTTTCCGAAATCTTCGTCATCAACGAATTCAACCGCAGATCGGTGACGGTGACAAAGCTCTGCGAGGTCCCTTTGGCGCCGCGCACGTCCCGGTACACTTCGATAAAGCCGTTATCGAAGTCCACCGTGGCGTTGTTTTGTACCCACGCGATTCCAAAAGCCAGCCAGTCCCGCGGGTCGCCCGTCTGATAGAAGCGGATTAGCTTGCGGATGGCGTCCGCCTGCGCCGGTTCGGCCACACCCGCCGCTTTCTCCAGATACTGATTCGCCTTGGCCAGATACTCGGCATACAAACCTCGCGGAATCGACCCATCTGGCGTACCGGCGCGATACACCTGTTCCTGCCACTGCCCCTTCACCTTGGCCAGCCGCGAATTCAGCGGATAGCGCTCGTTGAAGCCTTTCAGGTCTGCCGTCGTTACGCCACTATAAAAATTGTTGGCGCTGTAAGTGAGGATATCGATGCCGGCTGGCGGATTCTTGGCGGTCATCATGGGCTCGAAATCCGGATCGAAGATCGAGGGGCGCAACTCGTCCAGGTCTTTCCGATAGGCCGGCGGAGTGAAGGCCTTCAACTCGTCAAACGTAACCCCCGGCAAAAACTTCTGCGCTGTCTGTTCGTGATGATTGCCCCGGTTGGCCCAAAACAGCTTGGTATAATTCAAGATCTTCTCGTATACCGTAGGGTCGCCTTTTCGGTCAATGACGCCGGGAGGCTGCTGGATGACTGCCTCGAGTAAGCGCTTCTGGCGCAGACCGAACCGGGAAAGCTGATCGTAAATGATCGGGTTAATCGCGATGGAAGCCTCCGACAGCCAATACGCAAGCTCCTTCTGCCGCGCCGTTAGCCCATTGAAGCTCTCCGCTTCCAGTTGAATGAATCCGGTGGCGCCCACGCGATCCACCAGCGTCTTGTGTTCCTCGCAAAACGCCGCGCAAGTCAAGGCGCAGAAAAGAGCCACACATCGGTGTTTCATAGAAAAGTCCTAGAAAAACCTTCAGTGTAACTTGGCTTAAGGGTCGGTTCTCCGGCGCCCGCTATTACACCGGCCCGCCCGCCCATCACTGGTTAATCGGGTAGTTATTCTTGCCGCAGCATCGCCACCGGATCGATACGCAGTGAGCGAAGCGCTGGCACATAGCAAGCCAGCATGGTCAAAGCGCCCAACAGCACCGGCGCGCCGACGACCAGCAGCGGATCGGAAATACTGGTTTTGGTTACTTGCGCCAGCACGTCCAGGAAATTGTTCATCACGCGCAGCAGAGCGTAGGCGCAAGCCATGCCCGCAACCGTCCCGGCGATCACCAGCCACACTCCTTCCCGCATCACCAGGCCGACCACGTCGGATCGTTTCGCGCCCAAAGCGATGCGAATGCCGATTTCACGGGAGCGCTGCGCGACGGCATATGACGTAACTCCCGCCAATCCGACCGCCGCCAGCAAGAGACTGAATACCCCGATGCCTCCATACATGAATAGCGTGACGCGCACTATGGACATGGTCTCCGCCACGCGGTCTTCCATGCTGACCACGTCAAACAGAGTCAGGTTCGGGTCCAGGCGTTTGACCACTTGGCGAGCCAGCGTTTCGGTGGGGATTCCAGGCTCCGAGCGCACCAGCAGCGCCACGCCTTTGAGGCCGGGCGAAGCAAAGCCGTCCGCTTGCAGCGGCACGTAAGCGTGCGGGCGCGCCACGTCGAAAATCAGCCCGCTGCGGACATTCTTCACCACGCCCACAATCTCGTACTTCTGGCTGTTTAGATCCACCAACTCACCCGGCGACTGGTTGGCGGCTTCATTCACTACGGCGATTTTGCGATTCTCTTTTTCGTCCTGATCCACGATGCCCCGCCCACGCACCACGGTGATTCCCGCCGCTTCAAAAAATCCGCCGCCGACCTGCTCGAAGCTGATGCGGCGGGTTTCCTTAGCGCGATCGAAAGAAGTGGTGGACGATCGGGTTGAATTGAAAGGCTCCAGCGGGACCGCAAAAGAAAGGGCTGCGGCGCGCACACCCGTCTGGCGGCGCAGTTCCTCGATCGCTTTGACTAACACGTTG
>DATFZA010000465.1:0-4037 GCA_035314765.1 Bryobacteraceae bacterium | reverse complement strand
ACGTGAGGGAAAGAATGTCGACGTGCAGACGCTGAAGCCGGGCGAGCCAGTTTCCGTGGATGCCGAGTTGGAGCGGCTGGGCTATATGGTCGCCGTTAAGGTGGCCGTAGTGTCTTCGCCCGCGCAATGAGAAAAGCTCTTGGCGAAGGGCAAAGTAAACCAGAACGTTGAACCCTCTCCCACCCGGCTCTGAACGCCCATCTGTCCGCCCATCAGTTCCACCAGTTGGCGGGCGATCGACAGGCCGAGTCCGGAGCCGCCGTAGAGCCGGGTGCTGGATTGATCCGCCTGCGCGAAGCACTCGAAGATGCGGACCAACGCCTCGGGTGGAATTCCGATGCCGGTGTCGCGAACCGCAAAGCGCACCAGATAGTCGCTGGCGCGCTCACCGATCATGTCGACTTCCAGGCGAATGGTTCCCTGGCGCGTAAACTTGATGGCGTTGGCGAGCAGATTATTGAGGACCTGGCGCAGGCGGCACTCATCGCCTAGCACCAGTTGGGGAAGGCGGGGGGAAATCTCCAACTGATACTGGAGGCAGCTGGCCGAGCCCTTGCCCGACATCAGTTTCCAGACGCACTGGACCACTTTTTCGAGTGAAAAGGGAGCCCGTTCGGGAGCCAGCTTGCCGGCTTCAATTTTCGAGAAATCCAGGATGTCGTTGAGCAGCGCGAGCAAGCCGTCGGCCGAATCCGACAGAGTGACAGCGTATTCGCGTTGTTCCTCGCTCAGCGGTGTACCGAGCAACAGGTCGATCATACCGATGATGCCGTTCAACGGAGTCCGGATTTCGTGACTCATGGTCGCCAGAAAACGGCTCTTCGCCGCCGTGGCCTGGCGGGCGGTCTCCAACGCCTGGGCCAGTTGCTCGTTTTCGAGGCGCAATCGCTCAAGGTCGGACGGGGACATTTTGATCCTTCCGGGAATTTAATCGGCGGAATCAATCAGCGAAATAAGATCAGGTGAAACCCAAAAATGAGTATTAAATCCTCTAGAACGCTGAGAGGACTGAGTACTACTTAGGATCCGTCAGGGAACGGTTGGTCGTGAGAGGAGGGAGCGTATCGTGAATAAGTCGAAATCACGCCTTCTGAGCCGCGGCCGTCAGGGAGCGGTTGGAGTGGTTGCTTCATGACAGTCACTTAGTGGAGACTCGCAAAATGGGCTGGAGGGTTCTAAGCGCTGGTTAGGATCCGGTTGGAACCGGGGGGACGACTTCGAACGAGACCCCAATGTCGAGTCTCCTAGTCTTCCGGCGCCGTATAAGCGCTGGGGTGCGCGGTGGCGATCAGGCCGTCTTCAAACTCATAGTCAGGCTTGGGGAATTCGTTGTGGCGCAGGTACCAGCGATAGGTTTCCTTCAAGCCGGCGACAAAATCGACGGGTTTGAATTTCAACATGCGCTGCGCTTTATTTGCCACCATGGTGATGGCCGGCATATCGAAGTACATCCCGAAGTAAAGCTTGGGGCCCATCGGATGCCCGCCGGCGCGGACGATCCGCTCGCGGGGAATGCGGACAAACTTGCACTCCTTTCCCGCAGCCTGCGCCATCACTTCCACCAGTTCAAACTGGGTCAGTGGGCGCGGGTTGGCAATGTTAAAGGCATGCCCGGCGACATCAGGCAACTCCATTGCTTTTAGACACGCGCCTACCAGATCCCGCACGTGTACAAACTGCATCAGGCGGCGGCCGTCACCAGGCAGGATTACGGCGCGTCCCTCCCGTATGCGGTCCCAGAAGTAGGCTTCGCGGTAAAGCGGGTTGCCGGGGCCGTAAATATAGGGAGGCCGCAGCGTGACCACGGGAAAGCCGCTCCGTTGGTGCATGCGGAAGAGGATCCGTTCGCTCATGGCCTTGTTGCGCACATAAGCGTCGGCATGATCGTCGGGCGCCAGCGCATCGCCCTCGTGATGATTAAGACCATCGCCGTAAGCAGCCACGCTGGACATGAAAACGTAGCGCTGCAGGCGGTTACCAAACAGCCGCGCGGTCGCTTCCACTTGCGCCCCGGCCGTGCCACGCTCCCAGTCGTAGGCGTTGTCATAGACGACATCGAACGACCTGCCCGCGAGCGCCGATCGCATGGCCGCGGCATCGTTACGGTCCGCTACCAGGTTGCCCACTTTCTTGCCGAAATCGTGCTTCGGCTGGCGGTGAAGAATCGTCACCTCGTGGCCGGCTTTGACCAGTTCTCTTACCAGCAGGCGTCCGATGAACAGCGTTCCACCGATGACCAGTACACGCTGCCCGGCCGGCTCCTGGCGCTTTGACCCGTTAGTCGTAATACTCGAGGCCAAGGTGCGTGATCAGATCCTCTCCTCGCATCCAGCGCAACGTATTCTTCAGCTTCATGAGCTGGATGAAAATGTCGTGCTCGGGATACAGGCCGGGCGCCGTCATCGGACCTTTGAAATAGAAGGAGAGCCACTCCTGAATGCCCTTCATTCCAGAGCGCTGCGCCAGATCGAGAAACAGCACCAGGTCGAGCACCAGCGGGGCCGCCAGAATCGAGTCGCGGCAAAGAAAGTCGATCTTGATCTGCATCGGATAACCGAGCCAGCCAAAGATGTCGATGTTATCCCAGCCTTCTTTGGAGTCGCCCCGCGGCGGGTAGTAGTTGATGCGTACCGCGTGATACAGGTCCTTGTACAGCATCGGATACAATTCCGGCTGCAGGATGTGCTCGAGCACGGATAGCTTGGTTTCTTCCTTGGTTTTGAACGAACCCGGATCTTCGAGCACCTCGCCATCCCGGTTGCCCAGAATGTTGGTCGAGAACCAGCCGGAAATACCCAGCATGCGCGCTTTCAGGCCGGGCGCGATCAGGGTCTTCATAAAGGTTTGGCCGGTCTTGAAATCCTTGCCGCAAATCGGGACTTGGCGGTCGCGGGCCAAGTCCAGCAATGCCGGCACGTCGGTAGTCAGGTTCGGCGCGCCATTGGCAAACGGCACGCCGCTTTTGAGCGCGGCGTACGCGTAAATCTGGCTGGGTGCGATATCGGGATCGTTCTTGCGCAACGCGCACTCAAAATCGTTCAGCGTCTGGTGGGCGGCGGCGGATTTGTGAAACACCTCGGTCGAGGCGCACCAGACCATCACCAGGCGGTCAGCCCCGCTCTGCTCTTTGAACTGGCGGATGTCGTCCATCAACATCTCCGCTTTGTCCATATTGTTCGCCGCCTGCTTTACGTTCGGACCGGTGATGCGCTTGACGTAATTCTGGTCGAACACGGCCTTCATCGGCTGGATGGCGGAAAGCGGTACTTTCACCTTTTCGAGCAGCGACGGCTCCAGCACTTTGGCGTGCACGGCAGCTTCATAGGCGGTGTCTTCAAAGATGTCCCAGCCGCCAAAAACCAGATCGCTGAGCCCGGCCAGAGGAACAAAATCCTTAATCATCGGCGAACGGCCATCGGTCCGCTTTCCCAGCCGGATGGTCGCCAGCTGCGTGAGCGATCCGATAGGCTGGCCCAGGCCTTGTTTTACCGCTTCCACGCCCGCCATAAAGGTGGTGCCCACCGCGCCGATGCCCGGCACCAGCACACCCAGCTTGCCAGCGGCGGGCGCAATGCGGACGTTATCTTTCGTCGGCAACTTCAAATCTCCTTGTGATGGCGCGGATTATCGTCTTGTTGCTGATTCAACTGGAGGGATTCCGGCACCTTTTCATCGCTATCCTAACATGTCCAATCGAGACCACCAACGCGCTTTCGACAGCCGGGCCTTTCCAGTTGCGTGCGCCGAGCGGATCGAGCCGCCCGCGGGCGACAAACGTGGCGCGGACCCAGGACTTCTAGTCCAACTAAGTGTGACCGCTGCAAAATCATCAGCCAGCCTCAGTGCCTCCGGCGTGCGTTGTGAACAATGTGTAAATTCTCACATTGCCGGGAAGGTTTTGAATCCGCTATCGGGCTTCGCGGCGTAATGGTGATACAGGCGCGCCGGCGGCAGTTCTAAACCGGCGCCTCATCTTTTGAATTGCCACGGCGATCTCGCCAGGCAAGATGGAGGTTACGTGAAGCACATTGCCATTT
>DATFZA010000464.1:0-8940 GCA_035314765.1 Bryobacteraceae bacterium | reverse complement strand
GGGAGAACGTGGGAGTTTGGCATCTGACATTTCAGGCTCGATTGGATTGTCGCATAGATCAGAAGTACTTGCAACTTCACCGGGCGCTTCCTTGACAAACCCATCCGGGTGTGAAATTCTAGCTGAAGTTTCACCGCCATGCTCACTGACGATCAGGTCGCCGGGTTGCGGACCCAGTTTCCCATTCTCTCCGCGAAAACATATTTATATAGCTGCTCGCAGGGCGCGTTGTCGTCCGCGGTGGAAGCAGGCATGGCCGAGTACGCCGGCAGTTGGCGGACGTCCGCGGCTCCTTGGGATGAATGGATGGGCAAATACGAAGAGATACGGGCCGCGTTTGCGCGCATGATTGGCGCCAAGGCCACGGAAATTGCCATTGTCAGCAGCGCTTCGGCGGGCATCAATCCCATTGCCAATAGTCTGGATTTTTCGCCGCGCGATAAGGTCATTTTGAGCGAGTATGAGTTTCCCACCATGGGTCACATCTGGCTGGCCCAGCGGCAGCGCGGCGCGCAAGTGAAATTCTTGGCCGGTGAAGACGGCGTGATTCCGTTAGAGAGTTACCGGCGCGCCATCGACGACCGGACGGCCCTGGTGGCGCTGACGCACGTCTCTTTCGTCAATGGCTTTCGCTCCGACGTCGCCGCCGTCACACGCCTGGCCCACGACAACGGCGCGCTGGTTTTTCTGGATGGTTATCAGGATTGCGGCACGCGGCCCATTGACGTGAAGGCGCTCGGGGTCGACTTCTATGTCGCCGGAACCCTGAAGTATCTTCTGGGGCCCCCCGGTCTGGCGTTTCTCTACGTGCGCGAGGGGCTGGCCGAACAATTGAATCCGCCTATCACCAGTTGGATGGCGCAACGGGAAGTGTTCGCATTCAACGCTCAGTTGCTTGACCCGGCTCCGAGTGCGCGGAGGTTTGAGGGCGGATCGCCGCCGATCCCCAACATCTATGCCGCCCTGCCGGCCTTGAATCTGCTGCGGGAGATCGGGCTCGAGAACGTCGAGGCTCAGATCGCCCGCCTGACCCGGCGCTTTCTGGCAGGCGCGCAGGCATTGAATTTGCAGAGCAAGACGCCGCCCGATAGCGTTGGGCCTTTGGTGGTGCTCCGCTCGCACGACTCCGCGGCGGTAGTCAACCTGCTCGCCGCTCACAACGTGCTTACCTCAAACCGTCATGATGGGGTGCGCTTCTCTTTCCATGTCTACAACAACCAACAGGATGTAGATACGGCGCTTGCGTTCCTCAAGGATCACGCGGACCTGATGGTGCGGGCCGATCAAAAATCGCTTCGGCTGCAGCCGGTGGTCTGAGCAACTTTCATGAAACCGCTCCCTGGCGCAGGCGGCTCGGTCACGCCCGACGCGCGCGGCTCGGTCACGCCTGACGCACGCGGCTCGGGCACGTTGACGCGCGCAGCTCGGTCACGCCCGACGCACGCGGCTCGATCACGACCTGACGCACGCGGCTCGATCACGCCTGACGCGCGCGGCTCGGTCACGACCTGACGCGCGCGGCTCGGTCACGCCCGACGCACGCGGCTCGGTCACGCCCGACGCACGCGGCTCGGTCACACTTTCCGAGCCGCGACCGTCAGGGAGCGGTTGCATACGCCCTAACCCTAACCATCGGCGATCGAATCCCTCACTACGCCGTATTGGCTTCCCCATTCGTCCGTCATCTTATTGCGAACCTCCCACAACGCGGGGAAGAACTGAATTCTCAAACCATTCTCCAACAACTCCACGGCGCGGCCCTTCAACGACTTCGCTCCCAGCCCGATGCTCCGGTGGATCAGTTGCAAATGATGGTAGCGGAATTTCTGAAACAACTCGTCATACTCCGCTAGCGATTCGGCAACCACATAGGCGTCGGAGTGGTTATAACCGGAGTTATAGATATTCTCAACCGTCAATCCGTGTTGGTCCAGATAGTGCGTCTTGAAGGACTCCCAGATCGGCGGATACATTTTCAGAAGCACCCGAAATCCGGGCGACTCCTGCCCGCTTCCGTGGCCAAGCTGCAAACGGATTTCCTGATATTCCCTTGGCGACATGGTCTCCAGCAACCCGAGTTGTTCGGTCATTAGCCGCAAGATCATGTGGACCCGCCGGAATAGCGTGATCACTCGATTGGTGTTTTGCCGTTGCAGGTAGTCGTCAATATCGAGCAAAGTATAGGCAATCACCTTCATCCACAACTCTTCCACCTGGTGGACGATCTGGAACTGCAACTCGTCCGGGTTACAGAGTTCCGCGAAGTCCTTCTGGCAGGAGAGCAACGCTTTGGTGTTGAGGTAGATCTCATAGTCCAACTCCCCGGCGCCTTTCATCAGCTCCAGAAAGTGGTTTCTATCCATCAGTTTGCCGCCCTTCGATCAAGACAAAGCACGATCTTAATTCCATCCTGGAAGCATGTAAGATACCACGGCCGGCCGCGCTGCTGACGCCGTGTCGGGTCCCCTCACTCAGATGGCCGGCCCACGCTCCCAGCTGGCTCATATCCCGGTCACAGTACGGCCGGTCCTAACCGGCCAGCCAAGATCAGGAAGCGACGCGAAACCGGTGGACGAAGCCAGCTTGGGCAAGCTCCAGTGGATCGCGCCTAAGGGCGCCTAAGGGTCGCCTACGGGGTCATAAATATTTTTTAGTAACTTGCACTTGACACCAGGGAAAGCCTCGTCCAAACTCTTAATAATCACTTCGGTTTGGGGAAAGGAATCTCGTCAGCGGGCTTCCGTGTAGAGGCTACCAGCGTTAGCGGTTGTTATTCAGCCTGTTTGACGGGTTTGGCGTCTCTATGAATCAAAAGCTGCTCGTATTGTCTCTCTCGTTCTTACTGGCCGGCAGTACCGCTGCCTGGTCACAGATCACAACCGGTTCGATTAGCGGCACAGTCGCCGATTCCAGCGGGGCCTTGGTTCCAAAAGTCAAGGTGGTCGTGCGGAACCAGGACACCGGCGCGGCAAAAGAGCTGGTCACCAACGACGCTGGCTTGTACAAAGCAAGCTTTCTCACTCCAGGCAAGTATTCAATTCATCTCGAAGCGGCAGGCTTCAGAAGCATCGACGAAAAAGATGTTGAGGTTCAGGTGGCTAACGACACTGTGGCGAATCTCACTTTGCAAGTGGGAGCCACTCAAGACACAGTCGTGGTGGAAGGGTCGGCTCCTCTGGTCGAGTCCGATACTGCCCAACTCAGCTTCACCGTAGAATCCAGCAAGGTTGTCGAGTTGCCCGGCCTGCAAGGCCAAGTGGACCGGCTGGCGTTCCTGGCGCCCGGTGTCGTGCTGGGCTTCGGGAATATCAACAGCAACGGCGCGGTATTTTCGGCCAACGGGCAGCGCGCCCGCGCCAACAACTTCTTGCTCGATGGCCAGGACAACAACGACCCCACGATTGCGGGGCCCGGTTACTTCTTCACCAACATCGAAGCGATAGGGGAGTTCCAAGTCATCACCAATCAATTTAGCGCGGAATACGGACGGGATGCCGGCGCCATAATCAATATCATCGTCAAGACCGGCACCAACCAGTTCCACGGGACTGGAACGTACCTGCGCCGCGACGATAATAACTGGACTGCGCTCGACAATATTCAACGCGCCACTCCTGGCTTTACTAATCCGCCCAGGTACCTCGATAGCATCCTGGGCGCACAGATTGGCGGCCCGTTCTGGAAGGATAAGCTTTTTTTCAACGCTTGGATCCAGCGGGAATGGATACGCTCCAATGGCTCGTCCATAGGGACGGGAGCGACGCTCACTCCCGATCCGACTGGCTTACAGGAGTTGTCGGCAGCCTTTCCCAATTCCATTACCGTTCAGAACCTGATCAAGTATGGTCCCTTCGGAGTCAACTTCGGAACCCTGCAGGTTCGTCCGGGTACCACCACGATAAAAATGCTGACAACGGCCCAGGGCATTAGCGTCCCCGTCGAATTCGCGAGCGTTGAACGCTTTTACTCCCAACCCCAAGACGATTGGGACGGCGGCATCAAGTCCGACTATCATCCTTCCACCAGGGATGTAATCACCGGGAAAATTTACAAGCAGAACAATAACTACTTGAACGCTGCCAGCAATGGGCAAGCCGGATACTTCTACAACAATCCTGGCCAGAGCGAGCAGATTGGCGGGAGCTGGGTGCATACTTTCTCTCCGACCCTAATAAATGAGTTCCGCTTCAGCTACGTAAAGACCGGATTCTTCTTCGAGGGCGGCACAACGGCGCCCTTCAGCCAATTGACCCAGAACATCGCCAACGTTACCATCAGCGGCGGCTATCTGGGCTACGGGTTGGCCACGAACCTCCCGCAATACCGGCTGGTAAATAGCTACCAATACCAGGACAACCTGAACAAACAGTTGGGCCGGCACGCGCTCAAGTTTGGCTTGCAATACATCAACGACCACATTCCGCTGGGCTTCCTTCCCGCCGTAAACGGCCAGTTTGTTTACCCGAATTTCCAGGCCTATGTGAACAACACGCCCAGTTCTTTCAACGGCGCGGCTGGCGTTGCTACTCAAGAGCCAAAGGAGCTCGATCAGGCCTATTACATCCAGGACGATTTCAAGTTCCGGCCTAACCTGACGTTCAACATCGGCCTGCGCTACGAGTTTTCCGGTCAGCCGATCAACTTGCTAAACCAGTACACAGTGGCGCGGGAAAGCGATCCTTCGACGGCCATCTGGAACCAGTCCCTTCCGCTGTCGGACCGTACTTATCCCAAAGTGCGAACTCCGTATCTGAACTTTGCGCCCAGGCTTGGTTTTGCCTGGTCACCGGCACATCGCGACGGATTCCTCGGCACTCTTCTGGGCCAGGATAAGACGGTAGTGCGAGGCGGTTTCGCGATCGCTTACGATCCATCGTTTTATAACCTGCTGCTCAATGCGCAGACGGCGTCCCCGGTGGTCTATTCCTACACCCTCACCTCCGGGATCTCGATGCCGGCGAACATCACTGGGGCCAACCTGCAGACGCTCTTCCAACCGCCGCAGGGTAGCGATCCCCGGACCCTGAATCAGACGCTCTTCGACTCTGGCTTCCGCTCGCCCTATTCGGAAAGCTTCTCGCTGGGCATCCAGCGGCAGATTGGGAGCCGCATGGGCCTGGAGATCCGGGGTGTCCGCACGCGCGGCGTGGCGCAATTTGCAACTCGCGACGGGAACCCCAACATCGCCAACTATATTAACAATGGCTTCGCCAGCGTAGTGCCCGCGGGTCTAACCCCGACTACCAGTTCCACTTGTTCCAACTGCAACGGTCGGGTGATTCCCAATTACGGCCTGATCCGCCTTCGCGATAACAGCGGCCAGTCTAGCTACAACGGGTTACAAACGACTTACAATATCCGGAACTTGTATAACCAGCTCACACTCGGTGCTTCCTATACCTGGAGCAAGACCATGGACAACGTGAGCGAGGCATATAGCTTCCTGGGCTCGGGCTCTATTCTACTGGCGCAGGATCCCTTCAACGTGACTTCTGGTGAACGTGGCCTCTCCAACAACAACGTTCCTCATGCCTTCTCGCTGAATCTGACATGGGCGGCGCCCTTTTTCAAAAACAGCCATAGCTGGTACGGGCGCTTGGCTCAGGGTTGGACAGTTGGATTGTTCGACCTGTGGGATGCCGGCAGGCCCATGACACCCGTGCAACTTACGCTTGGCGCCAACGCTCTGTCCGACAGCTCGTTCAACTCGTTTGCCGCTGGCTACGATACTCCGCGGCCGTTCCTGATCAACCCAAGCGCGCCTATGAATTCGGTTGGGGAATTTATCGCCAGCGGACCGAATGCCGGCCAGCTAGCGACCATTGCCACCGCGAGTTCGGCGAACCCGACAATCGTGCAGCTCAGTCAGATTCACTGGCTCTACAACAATCTGCCAGCCGACAAAGCCGTGGGCACACCCTTCGGCGTCGGCCGGAACACGCTGACCGCGCCCCGCTACCAGCGGGCGGACATGTCTATCTATAAAGACTTCACTCTGACCGAAAGGTTCAAGCTGCAGATTCGCGGAGAGGCGCAGAATGCGTTCAATCACACGGTGTATCCGACGCCGGTTCTCTACATCGAGCAAGCGACGTTCCTGAATGTAACAGCCGGCGAGAACTCCCTCAGTAACCAGTCCAGCGGGGCCGCTGGTCCGCGGGTCATCAAACTCGGCGCCAAACTCACTTTTTAGCCCCGAACGTGAGTACTCCAGGCGGCGGGCGCTTTCTTGCGACCCGCCGCGAACTTTTTTCCTCACCCTCACGCCGTCGCGCTCACCACCATCCGCTTATCGCCGTCACGTCTCGTAACGTGTTCGCGGTCCAGGAATTTCCAGCAGCGGAATAGCGTACTTGCGCGAGACGCCAGTCCAGTCCTTAAATTCCGGGTCCGCCAACGCTCTCAACGTATATACGTTGCGATACAATGGCATGTGTGGATGGTGGGATAGGATTCGTTTGGCATGAAGAGAACAAGAAGCACTTAGCGGCCCACAAGGTAACGCCCGCCGAATTCGAGCAGGTGCTGACGATCCGGTAGAAATGGATTACGAGTCGATCGATGGCGAGGAACGGTACCGCTTCGTCGGCCTCACGAATAACGGCCGGTTACTGTCGGTTGTGTGGACGGTTCGGAATGGCAAAGTGCGGGCAAATCAAGCACCATGCCCGCTCCGAAAATGATTCCCCACGCGATCGATCCAGATAAACAAGTCTCTGCAACCATCTCCACGATTCGTGAGATTGGACTCGCGTGCCGGCTCGAGTCGCTTGCAGTGCCGCCGGCCGCATAGGAGGTTCGGGCGCACCTTCGTCACGCGCACGCGTAGCCGGGCGGAAGGAGCTTCAACAATCCCGGAACATAGGATGTCTCTAAGCTATGAGCTTGAATAAGGGGCGCGAAGCCGGGATCGACATTCACTTGAGTGCCGGATTGCTGATAGAGACCAATGGGAAACTGCGGAGGAAGACGAGGGACGATATCCCAAAAGTTGACCACTCGGTAACAGGAAGGGATGACGAGGTCGAAGAAGTGGCTGAAGTCCGCAAGGCCGGCCGCGGGTCCGGCGAATGTAATCAACTCCGGCACCAGTGGCGAAGTCAAATTCCTCGCGATGTCAGGAGCCGCAACCACCGCCAACGCTCCACCGAGGCTGTGGCCTGTGATCAGGAGATCGTCGCAACCGGCCATGGCCGCGCCGATCCCAGCCGCCACACTGTTGCGCAGCGCCGCGTAGATTGACTGAAATCCCATGTGAACTTGTCCTCCATTCTGGAGGTACTTGTAGGGCTCGAAGACTGCATCGAAATCGCCGACCCAATCTTCGAAGGTTTGCGTGCCGCGAAAGGCAACAAATGCGGTCTTCGTGGCCGGATTCTTGCCCATCAATCCAAAAATACCGGAGTCGTCCATCATCGCCTTCGCCACCTTCGACTGGTTTGGCAAGTTCAAAATCTGCTGCCGCAGCGGCTCATCGGCTTTAATCAGTCCAGTCATCTGAAAGCCCGGCGGCAAGTGCGGCACGGCTCCGGGCTGATTCATAACGGCGTAGGCCGCTTCGGCAAGCGGAAGCATGACGCACAATGCAAAATCTGCATGAAAACCGGTCGGTGTTGCGGCGTTAAAGTCGAACATAATTTTGGTTCCTCCTAACTTACTTGTACAAGCGTTGTCTCAGTGTACCTGGGATAGTGAATCGCAGGCCCCAAATGTTTCCTTACAGGGCGACTCGTTCGTCGCCTTCACGCCGGGTGACTCGCTCACGGTCCAGAAATTCCAGCAGCGGAATAGCGTATTTGCGCGAGACGCCCGTCCAATCCTTAAATTCCGGCACGGAAAAGCGAACCCCCTTGCGCGCGGCAAGCAACCCCCGCAACGCTTCCAGTGCCGCGGGATGAAAGACCAGGTCCTCGCTGATCCGGACGAGTTTCTTCTCGCGCAGTAACAACTGCAGGATCGTGCGCGACCGCGCGGCTTCCACGCCGGAGCGCGCCAGCACTTCGTTGACGGCGGGCACCGCCAGGCCCGCCGACTCAAACGCTTGCTCAATACGCTGCGCGGCCTCTTCTTCATCGCGTTTGAACGCGACCTTGTGAGACGTGAGATGCAGCAGTTCGCCCGCGGCGGCAACGGTCTTGGCGCGCGCCAGCAGAACATCCATCAGCAACGGTGGAGCATGGGGAAGAAGACGGCTGCGGACGTCTTCTTTTGACAAGCCAGGCAGTAGCGGATTCTGCCGGTGAAACAGTTTGAGGATGCTTTGGATCGCCTCAATCTGATTGTTGATCCACGCGGGATCGAAGAACCAGGACTCGGCGACAAGCACATCTCGCGCGGCTTGGCGAAGATCGGGCTCCAGCCGTCCGGTGCGGGCAACCAGTTCTCGGATGCTCAAGCCATGCTTCGACTCGCGCACCAGCAGTGCAATCTGTTCTGGCAGATCGGAGTTTTCGAGTACCGCGAGCCGTTCCCTGCCGCCGCGCCTCGGCGGCGCGATGTCGAGGACCGTCCCTCCGCCGATCGTGACCACGGGTGAAAACATGCGCACGATAAACCGGTCGCCGGGCAACAACTGCAGCGGTTCGCGTAACAGCAAACGCACATAGCCGCGGCTCCCCGGCTCGATCGGCTCGCTGCGGCCCAGCAGCCGGACCTCGGCTTCCACCTCCGCAGTCCCGGCATGAAAGTGCACCGGCGCGCGATGCTTCAGCGGTTTGGCGGATTTGAGTAATTCAAAACTGCAATCGATCTGGCGGGTTTCTTTCAACTGGCCGGCTTCGGCCAGCATCATGCCGCGCCGCAAATCGCTGGTCTCGACGCCAGCCAGGTTCAAGGCGGTGCGCTGGCCGGCGGTCGCCCGCTGCACCGTTTGACCGTGCACTTGCACGCCGCGCATGCGCAGCCGTTGGCCGCCGGGAAACAATTCCAAATCCTGTTCCG
>DATFZA010000463.1:0-3101 GCA_035314765.1 Bryobacteraceae bacterium | reverse complement strand
AGAGGATCGCTCCAGAGAAAGCGCGCTCGGTCACCGAGTAACTCGGAGCGGTGGTCGACGTGTTTTGGTGGAGCGTCGTGCCCCAAGCGAGCAGGCCAGGATCGAGATTCGCCGCCGCAGCGGCGTTGCAGGTCCCACTGGTCGCCACAACCTTGACAACTACAGCCGCCGGAATAGCCGGCGTCAGAGGATTGCCGATCAGCGACTTCACAACTGACAGGGACTGCAAACCGTTTGGAGTCACCGTGCACGTGCAGCAGGAAATGAGTTCTTCGGCTGGGTCGAACGTGTAGAGATTAGCACAGAGGTCGCCGCCGGAGGCGCCGCTATTGGTGATGTCAACAAGAGCGTCTCCAATGTTTAAATTTGGAGCGTAGCTAATCTCAAATACATCTGGCCGGGGTGCGACCCGGACGTAATCATAGTCGGCATAGGCGCTTGAAGCGGCGAAAGAAGAACCGACCAACAGCACCGTTTGCAGATTGCCCAGGGGTGTTGTAAAGACCTGGCTATCGAGGGTGGTGAAGGTCACTCCATCCGAACTCAACTGCAGTGTGACTTGCTGGCCAATACGGGTGATTCTGACATAGCAGTGATCGCCTGGGCACGGCGGCGGTCCCATACCGAAGCCCGCGCCACCCGGAAGGGTTGTTCCGCCATCGATAAACTCGTATTCAACATCATTCACGCCGTAGCCGTCGTCGCGATGGCGGACGAACTGTACTTCGGTGTTATTGATGAGCGCCGGCGAACCGAAGATCAGGTGCAGATAAAGACTCTGCCCAGGACCGGCTGGCACGGAATAAGTCACGCTTGTGTCAAACGTCCAGTCGCTGCCGGTAAACTGCCGGTAGAGTTCAGCTCCAGCGATGGTGCTGGCACAGCCCGACAGGCTGTGACGCAAAAAACCGGGATTAGCCGTCACGGAGAATGTCCCACATCCCGGAATCAACATCCAGGCGGGATTCAGCGTGGCGCTGGTAAACCCATCGTCGAATCCGATTGGCTGACACCATGCAGCCAAAGGAAGCAACGAACCTGCGACTACGAGAGCGCACCACTTCATGGTCTTACCTCAAACGCGGAGATAATCTGCGACTAATTTCGGTTAAGCCTAGCACCCGCTGTGGGTCGCTTCAATCCTCCAAGTGGCGTAGCCCAAGCGGCTAGGGTTTTCCGAGGTGTATTTCGCCAGTCCAGTAAAGCTTCATCGATGATCTGGAGTACAATCTAGGCAGAGGGCAGTATATGAATCGCTCGCTCCTGCCGGTCCTGCTGTTATCGTTTCTTGCTGCGGCAAACGCGCAAAATACGTATCAGTCCCTGGGTGGCTTTGGGAATGTCGTTTACCCAGGTACGGGTCATGCCCCGAATGCAGCTTTTCTGAGTAGCGCTTATGGCGTCGGTCGAGCTGGTGGTGGCGGATCGGTTCATGGCGGAGGAGCGGCAAACCACTCCGGTGGTCATCCGCGAACGGTGATTGTGCCCTATCCGCTCTATTACGGGAACTACTATGGCAGCGGCTACTACGACCCCTCAGCGGCCGGAGCACCGCCACAGGACCAGGGCAACCAGGCGCCCTCAGTCGTGATCAACCAGACGTTTATTCCAGAACGCCCGAATCCTGTGGTTCAGGAATACGGCGACCCGAACTCCGGCATGAAGTTGTACCAGGGACCTCCCGGACCGTATCAACAGCCGGATGGCGCTGCGCCAGCTCGATCGCGCGTCCCGAGCGATGAGGCTACGGTTTACCTGATCGCGTTCAAGGATCACAGCATTGTGCAAGCGCTCGGTTACTGGATGGAAGGCGGAGTTCTGCACTATGTCAGCGCGGAGCACTCGCTAAATCAAGCCAGTCTTGACCTGATCGACCGCGCGCTGTCGCAGCGTTTGAACGATGAGCGCGGAGTAGAATTCAAACTGCCGGCCCGGTAGAGGGCGAGAGCGGGATCGTTGCAAGACCTGAAATTCGGCCTGCGCATGCTGGCCAAGAACCCCGGTTTTACATTGGTTGCGGTGCTGACGCTGGCTCTCGGCATTGGCGTTAACGCGGCCATTTTTTCCATCATCAATGCGGTGCTGCTGCATCCTTTGCCTTACAGAGACGCCGGGCGCCTCGTCTCTATCTCGGGCAGGGTCCTGGATTCGGGCGCGACCGGCGCGGGCGTCTCGTTCACCAAGTTCGTTCAGTTGCGCGAGCGGGCATCATCGCTCGAAAATGCCGCGGCATTCTATCCCCTGACGCTCAGCCTGACCACGCACGGCGAACCGGCGCAAATCGCCGCCGTTCGGGCATCCGCTGGTGTTTTCGATGTGTTGGGGACGAGGCCGGCTCGCGGCCGCGGGTTCACTCCCGAGGAAGACCAGCCCGGCGGTCGTGACGTAGCGGTAATCACTGACGCCGTCTGGCATAACCGTTTCGGTGGCGATCCAACCGTTCTGGGTAAGCCAATCTCGCTGGACGGTAGCGCAACGGTGATCGTTGGCATATTGCCGCCGGAGTTCCGCTTTCCGCTGATCCAGCCCGAACCGGAGGTATGGCTGGCGCGCCCGTTTGACCATCCTGGCCTGGGGCCGGAGAGGGTTCGCACCGGCGCGGGGTATCTGAGTGTGATTGGACGTCTGCGGCGCGGCGAAACCGCACGCCGGCTCCAAGAACAAGCGGACCTCATCGACGCTCGTTATCGCGAACAGTTCCCCGGCTTTGTCGACGCGCGTAAGTTTGGTCTGTTTGTGACATCGCTGGAAGAAAGCCTGGTCGGCTCGGTGCGTTCTTCGTTGCTGGTGCTGCTTTCGGCGGTTGCATTTGTGCTCTTGATCGCGTGCGCCAACGTCGCCAGCTTATTGCTGGCCCGCGCTTCAACCAGGCGGAAAGAGATGGCGTTGCGCACCGCACTCGGCGCCGACTTGATCCATTTGAGCAAACAGACGTTGACCGAAGGACTGCTGCTGGCTTTTCTCGGAGGCGCGGCAGGCGTGCTCGCCGCCTGGTGGACATTGCCATCGCTACTGCGCACGCTTGCGCCCGGTACTCTTCCCGGCTCGGAGGCGATTCACGTCGACACGAGCGTGCTTCTGTTTTCGATAGCGATCTGCTG
>DATFZA010000462.1:0-2601 GCA_035314765.1 Bryobacteraceae bacterium | reverse complement strand
GTAGGCTTCAATTTGGGCTTTCGTGAGATCGGGCGGAAACAGGTTCCGGCCCGGCGGCATAGGAGGCGTATCGACAAAGGGCTTATTCTCATCCAGCAGGCTATAGAGGCTACCGTTGATCATAATCAGGCTCTGAATCCGGGAATCCTTGGTGCTTCGATAGAGCTTGAGAGCATCCGGATCGCCCTGTTCCCAATAGATGCCTTCCAGCCAACGGCAGGCTTGCACCAGTTTTTCGACGATCTGCTTTTCCTTGGCGTCCAGGCCTGGCGCGTCAAGGTGCATGGGCAGCGGTTTCCATGGAGCGAGCGTGGAATCGAGGTCGAGGGCACACAACGGCAAGGCCAACAATAGCGCGAGCGGCAATCTCATTTGCTTAACAGGATAGCGTGCGAATGCCGCGGCGCGGAATCGGCGGAACCGGGCCGCGGACTTACTTACTTACTAAGATCGGCGATGCGCTGCTTTACTTCGGCCGCATCCGGCGCCTTGGGCGCAAGTTTGAGGTACTGGTTGAAATGATCGAGCGCGCCGGCGCGGTCGCCCTTTGCCGCCAGCACGGAGCCTAATAAGTACTCCGCGCGTGGCATTTCGTGCTCGGAGTCCAGTTCCACGGCCCGGCGGGCGCTGGCTTCCGCGATACTTAGCCGCCTCAAATTGAAATTCGCTACTGCGTGATAGAAATAGATCGCTGGAAACTCGGTGGGCTTCATCTCCAGGGCTCGAGTGGTAATGGCGTCGGCATCCTCCGGCCGTTTCTCGGCCAAATCCAGGCGCGCCAACTGCGTGTAGGGCTTCAGATACTTGGGATCGATCTGGATCGCCCGTTCCAAAGCGCTCCGACCCTCCTTGGACATGTTCTGATGCAAATAGACTTCGCCCAAGGCGCTCCAGGCCGCGGCGTAGTCCGGATAAATCCCAACCGCCTTTTCGAGCTCGGCTTGCGCTTTCGGCCATTTCTTTGAAGTGGCGGCGTCGAGGCCTTTGCTGAAAGCTTTCTTGGCATCCTCGGGAGCGCGCATCGCGGAAAGCGAGATGGTGGAACCCTCGTGATCCCCGCCCTCGCGTTTGAGCACGATCACCGCGTCGTTCCGGAGGGTCGCATTTACTCTACGGTAGCCGGGAACCGAAATCGTCACCGGGCAGACGTCGGCGTCCCGGTCGCCGAAGTAGCGGCCAGTAGCGTAGGTAACAGTGCCGTTGCCGAATACGGTTACAATCTGGCAGGCTGGCCGCAAGCCAATGCCATAACCGACGACAATCTGCGGCGTCGTACTGGGCGGCGTGCCTTCTTCCACGGCGATTTTCGTATGGTAGAGAGTTTGCCCTGACATCACCAGAGCCGCAGCGGTTGTACAAACGAAAGCGTGCCACAAGGGATGTTTCACACTATTTATTGTGACGTACGGGGTGGGCGGTGTGTTTCCGGTCGTGAGCGCAAATTCCCCGAGAAGATTTGCCCCTACCTGGCACCAGTGAAGTGTCCCTTCTCTCATGCGGGTTGACCGGGAGCGACCGGCTGGTCTGGTCGCTCTTATTTCCGCTGAGCATCCTTATTTTGCTCAGCGGGCTGGACGATCTGTTCTTGGATTGTTACTTCCTGATCAGGCGGCTGCGCGAACCCCAGAACCGCGCTCGAAGCGCCCCGGCGCAGATTCGGGAGAAGCGCATCGCGATCTTTGTGCCTCTGTGGCAGGAGTCCACTGTGATCACCGGGATGGTGGAGCACAACTTATCCGCGATCCGGTACGGCAACTACGAATTCTTTATTGGCGCTTACCCCAACGACGAACCCACTCTGGCCGCGGTTCGGGACTTGGAGACCCGTTACCCCCGCGTTCATCTGGCGGTCTGTCCCCACGATGGCCCGACTTCCAAAGCCGATTGCCTGAACTGGATTTATCAGCGAATGCTGATCTACGAAGAGAAGCAGGCAACCTGCTTCGATGTAGTGGTGACGCACGATGCTGAAGACTTGATCCATCCGGAAGCCCTGGAACGCACAAACCAAGAAACAGATATGCATGGCATGGTTCAAATTCCCGTGCTCCCTCTGCCGACCCCGTTGCGCAGTTGGGTGCATGGTATCTATTGCGATGAGTTTGCCGAGTGGCAATTGAAGGACATGCCGATGCGGTCAGCCATGGGCAGCTTTGTGCCTTCTAACGGTGTCGGCACCGGTTACACTCGAGTGGCGCTCGACAGGCTGGCAGTGGCCGATCACAATCTCGTTTTTGAACCGCGTTGTCTTACGGAAGACTACGAAAATGGTTTGCGCTTGCACCTGCTGGGTATCCCGCAAACGTTTGTGCGCGTCGGCGGAGCAGCCACACGCGAGTATTTTCCGCGCACTTTGCGCTCTGCCATCCGGCAACGAACGCGCTGGGTCACCGGGATCGCGCTGCAAACCTGGGAGCGGCATGGCTGGCGCGGCGGCGCCGCGGATGTGTATTGGTTCTGGCGCGACCGGAAGGGGCTGATTGGCAATCCGCTAGGCTTGCTGGCGAACCTGCTGTTCGCTTACGGCCTGGCCACTTGGGTTTTCGCATATTCGACCGGCGCCCGTTGGGGCTTGGCAGGGCACGTCTTGCAGCCACAACT
>DATFZA010000461.1:0-3659 GCA_035314765.1 Bryobacteraceae bacterium | reverse complement strand
TGAAGTAGGCGTAGGGACGGTGGCCGCGGGCGTGGCCAAAGCGCATGCCGATCTGGTGCTGATCAGCGGGCATGACGGCGGCACCGGCGCGTCTGCGCTCACTTCCATCAAGCACGCCGGCACACCTTGGGAACTCGGTTTGGCCGAAACGCAACAGGTGCTGGTGATGAACGATCTGCGCAGCCGCATCCGCGTGCAGACGGACGGCAAACTGCAAACGGGGCGCGACGTGGTGATCGCGGCATTGCTCGGCGCCGAAGAGTTCGGCTTCTCCAGTGCGCCGCTAGTCTCCTTGGGCTGCATCATGATGCGCAAGTGTCATCTAAATACCTGCCCGGTGGGCATTGCCACGCAGGACCCGGTGCTGCGGGCAAAATTCAAAGGTGAGCCGGAACACGTCATCAACTACTTCTTTTTCGTGGCGGAGGAAGTGCGGGCGTTCATGGCCGAACTCGGATTCCGGAACATGGATGAAATGGTTGGCCGGGTGGACCGCATCGAGATGCGCCCCGCCATCGACCATTGGAAAGCGCGGAGCCTGGACTTCTCCTCCATCCTTTACAACCCCGAAGTTCCCGGACGCGTGGGCCGGCGCCGCTTGATCCCGCAGGATCACGGCCTGAAGCAGGCGCTCGACTATAAATTGATCGACCATGCCCAGGAGGCGCTGGAACACGGAACTCCGGTTGAGTTCAAGCTGCCCATTCGCAACGTTCATAGGACCGTAGGGGCGATGTTGAGCGGCGAGATCGCCCGCCGCCATGGTTCGCAGGGACTGCCGGACGATACCATTAAATTCCACTTCAACGGTTCGGCGGGGCAGAGCTTCGGGGCGTTTCTCGCCAAGGGCGTGACCCTGGTGCTGGAGGGCGACGCTAACGATTATGCGGGTAAAGGCCTCTCCGGTGGACGCATCGTGGTCTATCCGCCGCGCTCTTCCAATTTTGTTCCGGAAGAGAACATGCTGGTGGGCAACGTAGTTCTGTATGGCGCCACCACGGGCGAAGCCTTCTTCAACGGCATGGCCGGCGAGCGCTTCGCGGTGCGCAATTCCGGAGCGACGGCTGTGGTAGAAAGCGTCGGCGACCACGGCTGCGAGTACATGACACGCGGGCTGGTAGTTGTGCTGGGGCGAACCGGCCGCAATTTTGCGGCAGGCATGACCGGCGGGATCGCTTTCGTGCTGGATGAGACGGGCGAATTTGGTTCCGTGCGCTGTAACCAGTCGAGCGTGGATTTGGAGCCGGTTACGGACCAAACGGACATCCAGGCGCTGTTCAACCTGATTACGCGTCACTCGGAACTGACCAATAGCCCGCGTGCGAAATGGATTCTGGAGAACTGGGGTTCCATGCTGCCGCTATTCGTCAAGGTGTTCCCGCACGAATACAAGCGCGTGCTCAATATACCGCGCGCTACCGGTGTTTACATTCCCAAGCGTGAAGCGGCCGCGGAGACCGTGCGTGGGCCTGCGGAGACCGTACGTGGGTAAGACCACCGGCTTTCTCGAGTACAGTCGCGAGGTCCCCAAGCGCCGCCCGGTGGTCGAGCGCGTGAACGACTGGTTTGAAGTCTACCAGGACTTTCCGGAAGAGAGCGTGCGCACGCAAGGCGCGCGTTGCATGGATTGCGGCGTACCCTTCTGTCATACCGGCTGCCCGCTGAACAACGTCATTCCCGAGTGGAACGACTTGGTTTATCAGGATCACTGGAATGACGCATTGCGCGTGTTGCACAGCACCAACAATTTCCCCGAGTTCACCGGCCGCATTTGTCCCGCGCCGTGCGAAGCCGCTTGCGTGCTGGGAATCAACGAACCGCCGGTGGCGATCAAGCTGATTGAAAACAGCATCATCGAGCATGCCTTCCGCAATGGCGCGATTGCTCCGCAACTGCCGAAACAGCGAACCGGCAAGCACGTCGCGATCGTCGGCTCCGGACCCGCTGGTTTGGCCGCCGCGCAGCAGCTTAACCGCGCCGGCCACGCGGTGACGGTCTTTGAAAAATCCGATCGCGTTGGAGGGTTGCTGCGCTACGGCATCCCGGATTTCAAGCTGGAAAAGCGCATTGTTGACCGGCGGCTGCGCCAGCTCGAAGCGGAAGGCATCGAATTTCAAACCAACGTACACGTCGGCGTTTCCCTGACGGGCGACGAACTCCTGCGCGACTACGATGCCATTTTGATTTCCACCGGCGCCGAGCAGCCGCGCGATTTGCCCGTGCCGGGGCGCAATCTCAAGGGCATTCATTTCGCCATGGATTTTCTGCCGCAGCAGAACCGCCGCGGCGCCGGAGATTATGTTCCCAATCAGATTCTGGCCACCGGCAAACGCGTGGTGATCATCGGCGGCGGCGACACCGGCGCGGACTGCCTGGGCACCTCGCACCGCCAGAAGGCGTCGTCGGTGCATCAATTCGAGATTATGCCCATGCCGCCGCCCGACCGCGCCCCGCAGACGCCCTGGCCGCTGTGGCCCTTGCAATTGCGCGTTGAAAGCTCGCATGAAGAAGGCGGCCAGCGCCAATGGAGTATCTCGACCAGCGAGTTCACCGGGGATCCGGCAGGCAACGTCAAGAAGCTGCATGCCAAGCGGATCGACAACGGCGAACCGGTGACTCTCGACGCCGATCTGGTGTTGCTCGCCATGGGGTTTACCGGTCCCGTAAAGGCCGGCGTGCTGGAGCAGCTCGGCGTGGCCTTAGACCAGCGCGGGAACGTTGCGACGGAAGCGGATTACATGTCCTCCGTTTCGGGCGTGTTTGCCGCGGGCGACGCTCGACGCGGCCAGTCGCTGGTGGTGTGGGCGATCGCCGAGGGGCGGAATGCAGCGGCGGGGATAGAGCGTTATTTAGGAGCATCGGCCTAGCTGTGGAAAGTAGGTGGTCTGGAGGCGGGCCTAGAACCTAGCACAAGACCGTTTTTTCCAGTCGGCCACAGACCCGTTTTGTTGGCATATTCGGCCCCGTGGGCGCTAATTGAACCCGATTCTGAACCCAACTTTGAAGCTCCTGGCATTAACCACGGCGGGTTTCGCGTGGACAAATGCAAAGGCCAGCAAGCCAACCCAGGTGACTCAACAGAGGAAGAGTTAGCACAAGATCTCGACAATGTTCGCGGTCTGTGACACTTCCGTTTGGGCACCGTTTCCTGAGGCTGGCCGCGGCGGCCTTTGTACCGGACATACTAAAGGTCATAATGCGCATTGTAGATTGGCCATCCATATGTTATACATGGCTTTGACGATAAGCATAGAACGGCCATGGAAGCGGACATAACAGCGGCAGATCGGGGGGAGTTGGTCGCCCTCATGGAGCCTTTGCTTCTTGGGGATGGATCGCGTCACCGAACGGCGATCACCGACCTTGCGCTCGATCTCAGTCAGAAATCCGCTGGCTTTCGCCGAAGCCTTCCGCCTTCCCTTCTGACCTCACTTGCGGACTTGGTGCGAGCGATGAACTGCTATTACTCGAACCTCATTGAAGGGCACGACACGCACCCCGTGGACATCGAGCGAGCCCTGCACGATGACTACAGCCAGGACGCCCGCAAGCGCGACCTGCAACTGGAAGCCAGAGCCCATATCGCTGTCCAAAAGTGGATTGATGGCGGCGGCCTCACTGGCCGACAAGCGATCACGGACGACGGAATCTGCGAAATT
>DATFZA010000460.1:0-4970 GCA_035314765.1 Bryobacteraceae bacterium | reverse complement strand
ACGCACTTCTCCAGCCCATTCTCGTCGCGCTGCAGCACATGGGCGCCGCGAAAACGCTCCTGAAAGACAGGGGGCGCGTCGGGGTAGTGGTCGGTGATGGTCGGATTGAACATTTCACCAAAAGTGATGCTCATTCCTTTGGCTATCGCGGCCGCTGAGTTGAAGACGTCGCTGAGATTCGACATGCGCCTCTCTAGATTAACAGTTCCAAACCGGGCCTGACAGTTCCAAACCGCGCTCGCCGTTATGTGGTGCTAGTTATTAACCTGCGGCCGATTCTTCATCGGCCTTGGGGGGTACAAACCGCCGCTGGGCTCCCGAATTTCCGAAACAGCCCGACTAGCCAGTCGCGAAGCCGGCTTGCGAGTGCCCAAACCAGGCAGCCGGCCTAAACGGGTTCAACAGGTTCCGACCGGAACCTAGTTTTTCGAGCCTCAACCTGGTTTTAGTTCGGGAACTTTCTCGTCGGCTCGAAACGGCTTCACGCCCATGCGTTCGCCAAGTTGTTCCAGATCCCGTTTGCAGAATCCCTCAGAGGATTTGGAAATGGAACCATCCCGCTCTACCAGAAACAAGGTTGGCACCGACGAAATGCCATAAGCATTGCTGGCGGGATACCCATCCGCCGAGGCATCCAGCAGAGTCTGAAACGTGACGCCAAAGCGTTGATTGAACTGCTGGGTATGGCCCGTTTCATCCTGCGAGATCCCGATGACCTGGACGGCTTTATTGTGCGCCATGCGCTCCAGGAAAGGGAAAGTCATCTGGCAGACTGGGCAGCCAACCTTAAAAAATGCTAATAACGCGGGTCCCTCGGCCAGCGTCTGTGCAAGGGAGACTTGGCCGCCAGCCAAGGATTTCAGAACGAAGCCAGGCGCCGGCTCTCCCGGTCCCAGAATTTTTGGCTGCCGCCGTCTCCACATGGTCTGGCATAATAGATTCATTCGGTTGGAGCAACGCTTCGGTTTTAATGGGATTAGTAGCAACCGAAGCGCCGCAGGAGGGGTTGCATCCATATCTAGGTGCGGTAGTCTGACACAGGGCAGATAGGTTAGTTTCTTAGCTTATGATTTTTCGTACGGCCATTATATTTGCGATTGCGCTGTGTCTCACAGCGGCTGTTTACGGACAGGAGCTGACGGCTGATGCCCCTGCTCCCACACCGGAAAAAATTTCAACCCCCATTCTTCCGGGGACACCCCAGCCGGATACCCTTCCCGGATCGGAGCCGATCGATAAACGCATCCTAGGCGTCCTGACCAACTACCGGACTGCCAATATGGATGCCGCCGCCAGCCCCATGACAGCCGGCGGCAAGATGACAATCGCAGCCAAAGATTCCTTTGACTATCCGTCCTATCTTCTGGCGATCGCCACTTCCGGCTTTGGGCAGCTCGCCAACGACAATGCATCCTTTGGCCAGGGTGTAAAGGGTTACGCCCATCGGTATGTTACCGGCGTGGCCGACCAGGTGATCGGTAATATGCTCACGGAAGGGATTATGCCTTCTCTTCTCCATGAAGATCCACGCTACTTCCGGATGGCGACCGGCCCCGGGTGGACACGGCTCCGCTACGCGCTTACACGCACTTTGGTGACGAGGACGGATGCCGGAAGTACCCGGCTAAATTACTCGGAGATCATCGGCAATGGGATCGGCGCGGGAATCGGCAACGCTTATTATCCCGATGGCCGACATTTGGGAGACAATTTCCAACGCTGGGGCACTCAGATCGCAACGGATACTTTGTCCAATGTGATCAAGGAGTTTTGGCCCGACGTCAAGCGCAAGTTTAGACACCACTGAGCGCGGGCTGATTCACCACCGGCATTATCTGGGATGGATGGAGGGGGGTGTTGTGAATCGGGCGTCGTTGGAAAATTGCTCCCCGCGAAGGGTCAGCCCTACTTCAACGATACGTCAGGAGTGCCGGGTCTTCCAAGTGGGGATGGCTGTTAAAGCTGCTCAGGGAGAAGCGCTCGCCGGAGGTCAGAAATTCCGTATAGCTGGCGTTCCGGGGCGTCCAACTCAGCTCAAGCGTGCGCTGCGGTGACAGATCGAGCGCCATCCTAACAGTTGCCGCAATCACGCCGCCGGAAGTGAAGACCGTGATGCGGCGATTGGCGCCCACGTTTGCACGAATGCGAGCGATGCCGGCATCAATGCGCGCGCAGAACTGGACCCAGCTCTCCACCTCTGGTGAGTCCAATTCCCCACCCGCCCACATGCGAGTGATGCGTTGGAAGAGACGATCGTACAAGCGCGCGGCGGAATCGCTCTTTTCACCGGCCTCGCGAAAGGATTTCTCCAGGGCGCGGATGTCTTCATGCTTTTCCATGAGGCCTGGCAGGAACATCCGGAACACTTCAATCCCGGGGTACTCGTCCAGTTCCGGCGCAGGCAGCGGATCGGGAAAACGCTCGCCCGCTTTGCGGAAGACTTCCGCCACCAGCTCACCAGTGTGGACGTGACGCTTCGCGGGACCGTAGTAGACCTGATCGATTCCGGCTCGAGTGCGCAGCCAATATTCGCCGAGGATCGTCGATTGGCGCTCACCGAGCGCGGAGAGCTTATCATAATCGTCCTGCATGAACGACGCCTGGCCGTGCCGTACGAGCGTGAGGAGAGCCATGTTTTTTATTGAATTTTGTGTTTTTTCAGCCAGACAAAGGCCGAGTCCGGAACAGTGTCGCGGTTAAGATTCAGGATTGGGAGTCCACCCTTTCGACCGTTGGCCGGCGATTCCTCAGCATGGTCGAGTTCGACGATAGCCGCGACACCGCTTTCCCGACTGGCCAACGATCGCGCCAGGCGGCCGCCGCAAACGACGATTTTCTTACGATCGACGCGGTATTCGGCCGCGTGCCGGACGAACCACTGCGCCGCTTTCAAGATGTCTCCCTCGGCCTCGTCTTCGCGATACTCCACCGCTGCGACCACCCAGCCGTGGTCGATGAATGCCTGGCCAATAATTCGGCCAGCCGCTTCTTTAGTAGCGGACTTATTGTGGATCACGACCACCGCCGGGCGGTCCTTAAGAGCCGGGGCGCGCGGTTGGAGAATGTCCAGCACCGTCTGGGAGCTTTGCGAATAACGAATATTGGCTTCGATTTGAAATTCTTCCGCCCGCGCGCAGAGAAGCAGCAGCGCGACGAGCGGCAGGCGGTTCATCGAAGTCTATTGTAAGGGGTGGTAAGCGCCATGGGTCTCCAAGAGCGAGTCTGTAGATTCGAGCGCGCGATGTGTCTCAGCATGCTCTAATCGAAAGAGCAATCTCATCCAGGAGAAATCCATGAAGGGATCCCGCCTCGTCACGCTCTTGGCGTTCGCGCTGCTCGGCTGTAGCCTAGCCGCACAGGACGGTGAGCGACCTAATCCCAACACGTCCAGCGCGAAGTCTACCTTTCTCGTTGTTTACAAGCCCGGACCCACTTGGCTCCCAGGCAAGCCGCTAGCCGGGCAGCCTTTGAAGGAACACGGAAGCTATGTTCTAAGCCTCTTTTCGAAGGGCGAGCTGAAAATCGGAGGACCCTTCTCAGACGACGCGGGAGGCGCCGCGGTGTTGTACGCGGCGGACGAGGACGCCGCGAGAAGCATCCTCATGAAAGATCCTGCCGTTATGGGAGGAGTGTTTATCTACGAGCTTCACCGTGGCGATTGATTGACTGGGAAAGTCTGGTCAAGAAGTGAGGTAAGCGAATCCGTCCGGCGGTTTCGCCACCAGCGGCAGGCGGTTCATCGAAGTGTATGGTAAGGGGTTGCATGCTAAAATCTGACCTACCATGCGTACCGGTGCCGCTCTACTTGCCTCCTGTCTCGTGCTTTCCGCTCAAACCGATCTCAATGCTTTGAAGGAGTTGAAGTACCGGCAGATTGGCCCGTTTCGCGGCGGACGAGCGGTTGCCGTCGCCGGCGTGACATCCCAGCCCGGCACCTATTACTTCGGCGGTACGGGCGGCGGCGTGTTTAAGACCACCGACGGCGGAGCGACCTGGGTTCCGATGAGCGACGGCCAGTTTAGGACGGGCTCCGTGGGAGCTATTGGCGTCTCGGAGTCCGACCCGAACACCGTTTACGCCGGCATGGGCGAGCCCGATGTGCGCGGCAATGCGTCCCACGGCGATGGCGTCTACAAGACCATGGACGGTGGCCGCACCTGGAAGAACGTGGGCTTGCAGGATACTCAGGTCATTGGCGCGGTGCGCGTCCATCCCAAGAATCCGGATATCGTTTACGTGGCCGCGCTGGGACATTTGTGGGGTCCGAACCCGGAGCGCGGCGTTTACAAGACAGTGGATGGCGGAAAGACCTGGAAACAAGTTTTCACGCGCGGGCCCAAAGCGGGCGCGGTGGATTTGATTCTCGACCCGAGCAATCCCAATGTGATCTATGCCGGCTTCTGGGAGGTGTTTCGCAGTCCCTGGCAGTTGGAGAGCGGCGGCCCAGGAAGTGGAATCTTCAAATCGACCGACGGCGGTGAAACCTGGACCGATCTCACGCGCAAGCCCGGTTTGCCTAAGGGTGTGGTTGGCCGCATCGGTATTGCCGTCTCGCCGGTGAATTCCGATCGCGTGTGGGCCATCGTCGAAGCCGAAGATGGCGGCGTTTTCAAGTCCGACAACGGCGGCGGGACCTGGACAAAAGAAAACGAAGAGCGCAAGCTGCGCCAGCGCGCCTGGTATTACTCGCGGATTGTCGCCGATCCGCAGAAGTTGGACACGGTCTATGTGGTGAATACCAGTTTCTATCGTTCCGACAACGGCGGCAAATCCTACACCACCATCTCTACGCCGCACGGCGACAATCATTACTTGTGGATCTCACCCATCGATTCCAATCGCATGATCGAGTGCAACGACGGTGGCGCGAATATAAGCACCAATGGCGGCAAGACGTGGTCGACGGAAAGCAATCAGCCGACCGCGCAGTTTTACCGCGTGGCGCTGGATAACGACTTCCCCTATCACGC
>DATFZA010000459.1:0-11371 GCA_035314765.1 Bryobacteraceae bacterium | reverse complement strand
TCCCGGTCTCCCAGTCCCGCTGCTTTTCGGCAGCCAGAGGCATGGCCATAATGAGTGCCAGTAGCGAGAGCGGACGATTGGCAGGCATCGTGCCGATTTTACCCCAATTCTCGCCCGTCCCTGAACACCGTTTGAACACCGTTAAGAGCTTCGCTGATGCTCAGAATGAAAACTGGCTATCCTCAATCGCCAGAACGAGGACTACGAAAACGCTATCTTCTTTTTTGCCAATTGACAGCCCGGTTCCCAAGCTGGACGTTGCCGGTTCGAGCCCGGTCTCCCGCTCCATTATTTTTCAATAGCTTGCAGAGAATGCCAAGGTGCAAGAGCCGCATTTCACCCCCGAATTTGTCTCGTAACGGAGTGAAAAGGAGTGTCGTGACCGTAGGCCGCTGATTTAAGGCAGCTTGAGCGCTCTGACGTCCAGCCGGGAACGCTGGCATTCATTCTCCCTGATCAACCCTGACTTTGGCAAGGAGCGAGGTGCCGCTATGCTCCGCTTTGGGAACGACCACACGCTCCGGACCTATCGGCGACCTGGCTGTTTTGGCGCTCACGCCAAGCTAATGCGCAAGCTAAACGCAACGGGACCTCAGGAACGGTACGGGTTGTTCGGTGGATGTGTCCGCAAACCCACAGTGAGTAGGGTTTCTAGATCGCTACACTAGACAAGCAGTCCGAAGAGAATCGTATCCCAGAATAGGGTAAAATTGACCTCCAGACGTCAATGCGGCGCGTGGCGTTCGATGAGGCTGTGGCAGCACTCATGCTCAAACGAATCTACGTCATCTCTGACCTTCATATCGGCGGTGATACTTTGCTCGGCCGCCCTTACCACCTAGGTTCTTATAACCAGAAAGAACACCCCATGTGGGAGTTCATCACCACCGGGGAGAGTATCGACAACTGGAAATCGCTGGTAACGATCATCGACCGCCCGGACGCGCACACGCGCCCGGAA
This sequence comes from Bryobacteraceae bacterium, assembly GCA_035314765.1. Classification (GTDB taxonomy): domain Bacteria; phylum Acidobacteriota; class Terriglobia; order Bryobacterales; family Bryobacteraceae; genus DATFZA01. The sequence continues at coordinate 10,410 of DATFZA010000459.1, read as the reverse complement.
CTCGACCGCTTGGCTGAGGGCGTGATGCAGAACTACCGGTCCCACGGGGCCAAGATTCTGCTGGCCAAGACCATGGTCGACCGCGCCGGGACGCCTTATAACTATCTTTCGGCTGCGTTTGATGAGCCGGCCAAGAACCGTTATGAGTTCGATTTCGTGAAAATCGCTTTGACGCCCAAGAATGCTTATGTCGCAATTTACGGTGTCCGCATTAGCGATCCGGCCAACTATCTGGCCAAGGCCAAGGCATTTCTGGATCGGCACTCCGGCGAGTCGGGCGCCGCGATTTCGGATATCGTGCTGCCAGACATAGGTAAGCTGCCGCGGAAGGAATTCTAGAGCGGTTCCGCAAGTGTGCCAAGCGCGGTTGAGTTCAAGCAGGAGTTCGGCCACTCTCGCCAGCTGTATCGCGATGTGCTGATTTTGGGTTCGCGATAATGAAGGGAGATTTCAAAGTCGCTATTATTCATAAAGCGTCTCAAGAAGGGCAAAGCGTAGGGCCCTTGAAGTGAGGAGAATATGAGAACCATTGGGTTCCGGCGGTTGCTTTCGGCCTTCGGATTCGCGAGCGTGATCGCGGCGTGTTTGTTGCCGGCGCAAGCTCCGCCCTCAAACCCGATTGAGGCTCTGCACGACGCGGAACGGCGCATAAAGCAGCAGGACTTGGATGGCGCTTACGAGGTCGTGCAGAAAGCTGCTGCACAAGGGCCGGACTCGCCGATTCTGCTCGCCGCGTTGGGTGATATCGATTACTTGCGTGGCGAAATTGCCGCTGCCGAACTCGAATTCAAGAGAGCGCTCAAACTGGACGACAAAACCGGGCGGGCGTGGCTTGGCCTCGGCCAGGTTTTTGAGGCCGCATGTTTCAAGAGGCAAGCGAAAATCTGCTATATGAAGGCCTTTGAAGTGGAGCCGGAAAACTCGGAGATTCGGCGCTCCTATATCCGCCTTCTCAAGCCGGACGCTCAACTTACCCAGTTGGAGAAAATGCTGGAATCGAGCGCCAAGGACCTGGACGCCGAGGATATCGAAAGCCTGCAGCGAAGCGTGGCCCGGCTGAAATTTATTGGTGACCGCCAGACCTACGCCCTGGCATCACCCAACGAGCATACGGAAGTGAAGTTGAGCTATCTGATGTACGATGCCAAGCGCATACGTGGCTTTGCGCTTCCGGTGAGCCTGAACGGGGGCAAGACGGTGCGGCTCTTGATGGATACCGGGGCGAGTGGAATCATCGTGAATCGCAAGGCGGCCGAAGCGGTCGGTCTGCCGAGGGTTTCCGACATAAAGTTTTATGGGATCGGCGATGAAGGCGATCGCACCGGGTACATGGCGTTTGCCGGCAAACTAAAGATCGGCGACGTGGAGTTCAACAATTGTCCGATCGAAGTTTCCGAAAGGAAGTTCCTGACTGACCAGGATGGGCTCATTGGCACAGACGTCTTCTCCCACTTTCTGGTCACCATCGACTTCCAGAAAATGGTGCTAAAGCTCGATCCGTTGCCCAAGCATGAAAAAGCGCCGGGCGACTCCTACTGGGAAGATCGGGAGATCGCGCCGGAGTTCAAGGAGTTCACGCCGTTTTTCCGCGTGGGGCATCACATTCTGCTATCTACTCGCGTGAACGATTCCAAGCCGGTGCTGTTTCTGGTGGACACCGGTTCTTCGAACACTCTCATCGATCCCACCTTCGCGCATCAATTCACCAAGGTACACGGGGAAGACCTGGTCAAGATGAGAGGTCTTTCCGGGAAGGTGGACAAAGTGCAGAGCGCGGATGCGTTCAAGCTGGAGTTCGGCCACTTCCGCCAGCCGTATCGCGATGTGCTTTCCATCCCTCTCAAAAAGGTCAGCCGAGGGAGGCCGCAAATGACCGGTATTCTGGGCGTTCCCACGCTGGTGCAATTCCGCTGGCGGATTGACTATCGCGATGGGTTGGTCGATATGGAATACATCGGCCCGAAGTGGTAAGCCGCGCTAACGCACGCATTATAGGTCGTCCACGTAGGTGCGGCGCAGACTCTCCACTCGCGGACCGATGTAGGGCTGCATCCGTTCGCATTTCGGGTTGTGCGGCCAACGTGGCAATCGCATCAGGTAGACGTGTTTGTCACACACGATTTCGAGCTGGCGTATTCGCGGGCGATAAATCCAACGGACCACATCGAGATACGGCTCCTCGGGACCCGTGAAATGTTTGCGGTCGATGCGGCGCGGGCTTCCGTCATTGCGGCCACCGTCCGCGTTCTGCCACTCGACACGCAACACACAACAATCCGCTGAGCCGGTGGGCGTGTAATACCAACCTTGATTGCATCCGTTATCGAAGATGCACCGGCCAATCTCCAACCGTTTTCTGCCCGGCTCTAGATACCAAACGTGGTAACCAGGCAGGAGGCTGCCCGGATCCGGGTCGCATGCCACCTCCAGCACCGCGCCATCGTTGAACTTCTTCTGCCAGCGGATTCCGCGCGCCCGAAAGAAACCGCACGGCGCCAACTGATCGATTTTGTGTTTTTCAAGCTGGAGATCATCCCCCGTAGACGCGTCAACCTGGTTCGAACGATCTCCGGAGTGCACCGGCCAGCAGACAAGCACCAAAATGCAAACGATCCGGAAGCTCACCTTAAGGCGTGCCGGACTTTTGCTTTTCCGGCTGTTCGGTTTCAGCCTTCGGCTGCGCCTCCATCGCCTTCTTCAACTCCGCTGCGACAGTGCAACTGCTGGCGTCAGATCGCGTTTTCTTCGCCTTCTTAGAGCGAACCTTCGCGTCCTGGCACGGCGGCGACGCAATACTGGTGTCGGGAATATTCAGGGCGTAGGATTGTTGCGAACTAGACTGGAAGAACTGCGCCCACATCGAGGGAGTTAACAACGATGAGGTTAGCAAGGGTAACGCGAGGAAAAGCTTACGCATGGTAACTCTCGTAAGACCAACTCTAACAAATCTCTTTTGAAAGTCAAGAACGAGCACGATCAGCCGGGTGGGGCCGACGCCCACGTCGGCGCCGGACCCCCTGGTCCGGCCTCCGCCTTTTTCGCAACTCTCTCGATTTTGGTGAATAATATTATCCATGGCCGCAGGCTCCCAGGTGCTCCCGCATGCCCCAGCGGAACTGACGCAGGGCCGCCTTCGCCGGCTGGGCGAAGGAGTCGGGAAAGTGGTCTATGCGTCAGACCACTGGGTGGTCAAGCGCGAACGGTCGCCCTTCGAAGTGGTAGCTCTGATTGTGCTTTGGAAAATGTTGCGCCGTATCGAGAGCCATCTGCCGGGCGGAATGAGACTGCGCGTGCTCGACAGGCCATCGAAGCAGCTCCGCCTGCTTCGGGTAATTTTGCAGGCGACCATGGTTTTGCTTCCCAAGACCATTTGGATGAGTACCCATGTTCGCTCGCTGTGGCGCGTTTACCACGTGCGCAGCCGCCGGGGGCAGCGTCTGGCGGAGGCGCACCTGGATGGCAGCGACCTGGCGCCGGAGCGTATTGAGTTCCCTCCGGTCCGCGTCAAGGTTTCAGGCTGGCCTGGAGAACTGATTGTCGACGAAGCTACCGAGCGGCTGGAAGAGACGCTCGATCGGCGTCTGGCTCGTTTGGCGAGAGCCGGTCAATACGACCAGGTGGAGTTGTGGCTGGAACGGCTGTTGACCTGCCGCCAGCGCGGCTGGCAAACCGGCCTGTTTTCCATGGACGCACATCTCAATAATTTCGGAGTTGCCGGCGACCGCGTTCTGCTGATCGACCATGGCGGGTTGACCAACCGCTGGGTGGACGTGGAAAAGCACCTCTTGGAATTGCGGGCCATCCGGCAGCCGCATCTGTATCTCGGCCTCGGCCCCGTGCTGGGCGAACGGACGGACCTGGTGGAACGCTTCAACGCCCGCTGGCGGGAAACGGTGAGCGAGGAGAATGTGCGGAAGTTGTGGCCCCAGCGGGAGGTCGGTTTCAAAGCGGCTCATTCGGCTTCCTGAGAATTGCGCGGCCAGCTGCTGCACAATTCCTTCCGTGATACTTTAGTGGTTCCGCATTATGGCGAATACAATCCCCATCACGGTCGCCTACGGCGACGGAATCGGCCCCGAGATCATGGCGGCAACGCTCCACATCCTCAAGGAAGCGGGCGCGCGCATCGAGACGGAAGTAATTGAGATCGGCGAGAAGGTTTACTTGCGCGGCAACACGGCCGGCATTGAACCCAGCGCGTGGGAATCGCTACGGCGCACCAAGGTCTTTCTGAAGGCGCCCATCACGACGCCGCAAGGCGGCGGGTACAAGAGTTTGAACGTCACCGCGCGTAAGTCGCTGGGCTTGTATGCCAACGTGCGGCCTTGCGTTTCTTATCACCCGTTTGTCCGGACCAAGCATCCGGTGATGGACGTCGTGATTGTGCGCGAGAACGAAGAGGACACGTACGCCGGTATCGAATACCGGTTGAGCAATCAAGTGATGGAGTGTCTGAAGCTGATCTCGCGGCCGGGGTGCGAGAAGATCGTGCGCTATGCGTTTGAATACGCCGGGCTGCACGGCCGCAAGAAAGTCACCTGCTTCAGCAAAGACAACATCATGAAGATGACCGACGGGCTCTTCCACGATGTGTTTAACGAGGTCGGCCGGGAATACCCGGACATCGAGAAGGAACACTGGATCGTGGATATCGGCGCGGCCAAGATGGCCGACACGCCGGAGGCCTTTGACGTGATCGTGATGGAGAATCTGTACGGCGACATCTTGAGTGACGTGGCGGCGCAGATTGCGGGTTCAGTGGGACTGGCTGGGTCGGCGAATATCGGCTTGCACGCGGCGATGTTCGAGGCGATTCATGGATCGGCGCCGCGGCGCGCCGGCCAGAACCTCGCCAATCCTTCCGGATTGCTGCTGGGAGCGGTGCTGATGCTGGTTCACATCGGCCAACCCGATATCGCGGAGCAAGTTCACAACGCCTACCTGCGGACTCTCGAGGATGGCGTACATACCTACGATATCTTCCGCGACGGTGTGAGCAAGCAGAAAGTAGGTACCAAGGAGTTTGGCGACGCCGTTGTCGCGCGGCTGGGGCAGAAACCACAGACGCTGAAGGCCGTGAAATACGCGCAGCCCAAGAACAAGGTGGTGGCGCCACTCCAGGCGACGGTGCAATCGAAGATCGAACTGGTTGGTGTGGACGTCTACGTGGGCTCCGAAGCCTCCCCGGAAGCGCTGGCCAAAGAGGTGCTCAAATGCAATGGCGACGGCTTGGAGATGACCATGATATCCAATCGCGGCGTAAAGGTCTGGCCCGATGGCATGGCGGAAACATTCTGCACCGATAGTTATATTTGCCGCTTTTTGGGCAAGGGTCCGGTGACGCAGAAGCAGGTAGTCGGGGTGCTGGCCCGCGCCGCCGAGGCCGGCGTGGATGTGGTGAAGAGCGAGTACCTGCGCACGTTCGACGGCAAGATCGGGTATTCGCTGGCGCAAGGCCAATAAACCGCAAATGGCGTCCGCTCAAGTCGGAATCGTCATGGGCAGTAAGTCCGACTGGGAGACCATGCGGCACGCGAGTGAAACGCTGGCGCGTTTTGGCGTCGCGCACGAAAAGCAGATCGTTTCCGCGCATCGCACTCCGCAATGGATGGTGGAGTATGCTTCCAGCGCCGAGGCGCGCGGATTGCAAGTGATCATCGCGGGCGCGGGCGGCGCAGCGCATTTGCCGGGCATGGTGGCTGCGAACACGCTGCTGCCGGTGTTCGGCGTGCCGGTGGAGAGCGCCGCGCTAAAAGGCATGGATTCTCTGCTGTCGATTGTGCAGATGCCGGGCGGAGTTCCGGTGGGTACTTTGGCGATCGGGAAAGCCGGGGCGATCAACGCGGCCTTGCTGGCCGTGGCTGTTTTGGCCAACCACGATCCGGAGTTGCGCGAGAAGCTGCGCGCGTTTCGCCAGGAACAGGCAGCCAGTGTCCGGTCGGAAGAGCTGCCGTGAAAGCCAAGCCGATTCTGCCGGGATCGACCATTGGGGTGCTCGGCAGCGGACAACTGGGGCGGATGTTCACGATTTCGGCGCGCCGCATGGGCTATCGTGTCCATACGTTTTCTCCCGATCAGGATACGCCGACCGGGCAAGTGGCCGACGTGGAAGTTCAGGCATCCTACGACGACCTGGATGCGGTGTGCGCGTTCGCGCGCAACGTCAGCGTAGTTACTTTCGAATTTGAAAACGTCCCCACCGCGACGGCCGAGGCTGCCGGCCGCTGCGCGCCGGTACGGCCGAGCGGCGCGATTCTGCACACCACCCAGCAGCGTATCCGCGAGAAAGCGTTCCTGACGAGCGCCGGCTTGCCCTTAACTCCGTATCGCGAGGTGAGCTCGATGGAGGACTTAGAGAAGGCGATCGAGGACCTGGGCTGCCCCGCGGTGCTCAAGACGGCTGCCTTCGGCTATGACGGAAAAGGGCAGTTTTCGGTCAAGTCCGCCACACAAATTGAGCAGGCATGGGATTCGATTGGCCGCCAGGAAGCGGTGTTGGAGGCCTTTATCGATTTTGAGCGGGAACTGTCGGTGGTGGCGGTGCGGGGAGTGGACGGGCAGTTTGCGCATTTCGGCGTGATGGAAAACGCGCATCGGCGATCCATTCTCGATGTGTCAATTGCTCCGGCACGCGTGCCAGATAAGGTGGCCCGAGAGGCGGTGGAGATCGCGCGAACCGTGCTCGAAAAGCTGGATGTGGTGGGTGTGCTGTGTACAGAGTTCTTTCTGACTCGCGACGGGCGGTTGTTGATTAATGAACTTGCGCCGCGCCCGCACAATTCCGGTCACTTGACGGTGGATGCGCATGTCACCAGCCAGTTTGAGCAGCAGTTGCGGGCGGTCTGCGGGCTACCGCTGGGATCGACGGCGAGGCACGGGCCGGCGGTGATGGTGAATCTGCTGGGCGACCTGTGGTCAAACGGCGAACCGGACTGGGCGGCTGCCTGTGCTTTTCCCGAAGTCAAGCTGCATCTTTATGGCAAGTTGGAGCCCCGGCCGGGACGGAAGATGGGACACATGACAGCGCTGGGCGCGAGCGTGGATGAGGCGCTGGTCTCTGCCACTTCGGCCCGCCAAGCCTTGGGCGGCCGGAGATAGCGGGGCCGGAGTCTTCTGCATAGTGTTTCGCTTGGTTTGCTAGCCTGAATTATGCGATGTTGGGTCTCTAAACACCTTCTCCTGTTTGTGTTTTTTGCCTCGGGCCCGCTTTGCGCGGCGCCCTCGGTAAGCGAGCGGCTCCAAACGCTGGCCCGGTCGATGACCTTCGACTGGGCGAAATTGCACCCGCTGGCTGCGACCTCTCTCGGCTTGAGCGACGAGGACGGCCAGCTCGACACGCCGTCCGAGGCCGAGAATGCTCGCGATCTGGCAACCATCCGGGGCTGGGAGAGCGAACTCGCGTCCATACCGCTCGATGGCGCGTCGCTCGCGGATGTGGACGACGCCAAACTGCTCCGTGCGCAGTTGACCAACCTCGAGCGGCAGTACCTTGTCTACAAGACCTATGAGAAGGACCCTTCCGGGCCATCGTTGGCGATTGTCAACGCGATATATACGCAGTTCCTGCACCTGCCAATCGCCGGCACGGCGGGCGCTACCAAGGCCGATGCCGGCGCCGCGTGGCAGAAAATCATCGATCGGCTCACGGGTGCGCCCGCTTATATCGCGGCGGGTAACGCCCTCGTCACCCGCCCGGGCCACCTCTACGGCGTCACCGGCGCCGAGCAACTTGCCGGTTCGCCGAGTTTCCTCGGCGGAGCGTTGACGGACGCCGCGAAGGCGCAACTGCCCGCCGATCGCTTCGCGGCGTTCGTCAAGGCGCGCGATGCGTCGCTCGCGGCGATCGAGCAGACCAAAAAGTACATCGACCAACATGCGGCTTCCTGGCCGGAGAACTACGCGATTGGGCGCGCGGCTTACGACGCCATGCTCCGCGATGAGCAGCTTTTGCCGTTCAACGCCGACGACATCGAGCGGATGGCCCGCGACGAACTTGCGCACGGATGGGCGGTCCAGATGTGGGCGGAAGAACTCGCAGCCGAGCGCGGCACACCGATCGGGCCCCGGAGCGGCGGTGGACTCGCTCCCGGTGGTCCCGCGCTCATCGGCTACTATCGCGCGCGTATCGCGCAACTGCGGGAGTTCGTCTCCCAGCATCACGTCGTCGATTTGCCGTCCTGGCTCGGGGAGATCGCAATCGTTGAAACGCCGAAATTTCTGCAGCCGGTATCGCCGGGCGCTTCCATGAATCCGCCGCTGTTGTTCAGCAAAGCCTCAGCCGGATTCTATTTCATAACACCCCCGACATCGCTGGCGGAGGCGGCAAAGAAACTGGATGCCAATCAAGACTTCGACCGCGACCGCATCCTCTCGACCGCGGCGCACGAGGCGATGCCGGGCCACTTTCTGCAACTGTCGATCGCCCGCCGCCACCCCGACTTCGTCCGGAAAATCCAAGGCAGTGGTGAATTCGCGGAGGGCTGGGCGTTCTACGGCGAAGAACTCTTCGTTCAACTCGGTCTCTACGGCGACGATCTGGATGGGCGTTACTACACTGCGCAGTGGGAACGCGTGCGGGGCGCTAGAGCCATCGTCGATCCGGAACTGGCCAGCGGGGCATGGACCGTCGATCAGGCGGTCCAATTCTTCGCGCACGAGACCGGCTTCTCGCCAACGCAGGCGAAAGCAGCCATCGCCGGAATCGCGCTAGGGCCAGGTTACGTGATTGCCTATACGGCAGGCCGCGCCGAGATTGAAGCGCTGCTGGCGGAGTACCGGGCCAAAGCTGGCCCAGCGGCGTCTCTGCGGGACTTCCACGACCGGCTCTTATGCTACGGCACAACACCGCTCTCCATCGTCGGACCCGAACTGCTCGCGGACCTTGCCAAGCCGCTGGCCCAGGTTCGCGCCAGTGCGGCGTATTGAGGTTAATGAGCGCTAGCTGAGTACACCGTTTCGCAATTACGGTCGGGGCTACATCAGCCTAACCCCGAACGTAAGTGAGGGGACCTGCAAGACGTCGGCGCAATCGAAGGCGGCCTGAATGGCGGAAAAATGGCCGCGAGCACTCCTTCCTCGACAAGACGCGTTTGAAGTGATACTTTCGGCGATCTGAAATCACTAGGATTGTGATTGCTGACCACGCTGCCGCTTCCAGACGGTCGCGGTTCGGGTAGGGTGCCCGGGCGCGGCTGCCAGAGGCGGCAGTCTGCTGTTACTCACGCCGTAGGCTAACCTGAAATTGTGCAGGCGCGGGAATGGTTGAAGCAAGCGCGGTCGGTGGCTGTCTTGACTGGGGCAGGCGTGTCGGCGGAGAGCGGGATACCCACTTTCCGTGACAATAACGGTCTCTGGCGTCAGTTTCGGGCCGAACAGTTGGCAACGCCTGAAGCCTTCGCCAACGATCCGGAACTCGTCTGGGAGTGGTATGACTGGCGGCGTAGATTGATCGCGGCCGCGCAGCCGAATGCGGGTCATTTCGCGCTAGCCGAGATAGAACGCCGGGTTCCGCGCTTCACCTTGATCACGCAAAACGTAGACGACTTGCATGAGCGCGCCGGAAGCCGCAATGTGATGCACCTGCACGGAAGCATTTTCGTACAGCGATGTTTGCGGTGTGCGCGAGAGAGCACCGGTCCGCGGCCGCCGAAGTGCGAGTGCGGCGGCATGTTGCGTCCAGGAGTGGTTTGGTTTGGCGAAGCGCTGCCGCCGGGTGTTTGGGAAGCGGCCGAGCAGGCGGTGCGTTCGTCCGATCTGCTCCTGGTGGTGGGCACGTCCGGTGTGGTCTATCCAGCCGCTGGGCTGGCGCGGCTGGGGAAGCGAGTGGTAGAAGTCAATGCGGCTGCCACGGCGCTGTCGGATGAGATGGACGAGATACTAGAAGGGCCATCCGGCGAAATTCTGCCGCGCCTGATTGCTTAAGAATTTTGGCTTGAAAATTTCCGCATGAAAATCTGTTATTTCGACGCGTTCTCCGGCATTGCCGGGGATATGACGGTGGGAGCGCTCGCCGATGCGGGCGCCGAAGCCGGTGAACTGCTGCGAACGCTGGACGGCCTGGGCACGGGCGCGCGTCTGCGCGTCGAGAAGACCAAGCGCGGAGGCATTGCCGCGTCCAAGTTTATTGTGGAGGCTGAGGACACCAAGAAGCACCGGCATCTGCCGCAGATTATCGAGATGATCGATCGGGCCAGTCTGCCGGAAGCGGCGCGCAACAACGCCAAAGCGGTGTTTCACAAGCTGGCCGAGGCGGAAGCCGAAGTCCACGGCGTGCCAGTGGGGAAGGTCCATTTTCATGAGGTGGGCGCCGTCGATTCTATCTGCGATATTGTTGGTGCTTGCGCGGCGCTGTCACTGCTGGATGTCGAATCGATTCATTGTTCGGCGATCAATGTGGGCAGCGGGACAGTA
>DATFZA010000458.1:0-12201 GCA_035314765.1 Bryobacteraceae bacterium | reverse complement strand
GACCGGCAATCGCCCCCCTATCAAATTAGTCGACACGCCCGAAGGATTTCACGCCGTTGAGACTGTGCTAAATCAAATCAAATACGCTATCTTTGCGTAGATGCGTGTTTTTCGGGTGTGCCGCGGAAAATATCCTGATCTGGATGGCATCGGCGCGGCAAAATGAGCCGGACGCTGGAATTCCCCTGGCACTCGCATTGTCTATACCAGTTCCTGCAGCGCCTTGGCTGTCCTGGAATATCGCGTAAACACGAAACAAGATCCTCGTGACCTGCGGATTTACACCATCGAGCTTCCGGGCGTTCTGAAAATGGAGAAAGCCGGCTGGATGCCGGATTTGCCCACAGCGCAGCGGTTCGGAGATGTTTGGATCGGCAGCAACCCTTCCGTGATTCTTGCCGTTCCCTCCGTTCTTGTCCCACGCCAGATCAACTATCTTCTCAACCCGCTGCATCCTGACTTCACGGTTTCCGTCCGGATCGTGGAAGACCAACCGTTTCTGCTCGATCTTCGGCTTTTCGATATTACGCCGCCTAAGGCAGTACCCTGAGATGTTTCTCTGAACCGATGGGCGCGAATCCAGCCCGGCACCGGCGGCAGGCTAACTTAGTCCACCGTTTCGCAATTGCGGTCTCGTATTGCTGCTTAGTCCCCCGCTCACGGTCGGGCCACACTTAGCCTAGCCCCGAACGTAAGTGAGGGGACCTGCAATACGCCTGGCACCCGCCGACGGCTAACTTACACTAGAAGGCAAATCGAATTGGGATTCGCACTCTGGATCGACACCGACGCGAGCATCGCCTGGGCGCAGGGCACGCAAGAATACCGTCCCATGGGCAGCGCCGCCATCGCTCTCACAGATCAGTTCCGGCTCATCGATTTCCGCCAGTCCAGGGGCTGCCCGCCGCATCTGGCAAACTCGTTCGCCGGATTCTACGGCTCGTTGGAAGAAGTCAACGCCCGCCTCCGCGAACGCTCATCTTGGAAGCTTGGCGTCACTCCGTTCCTCGCTACTTGACGTATCTCTTTAGCGCGCGAGGTCCCACTTCCGCTCCGTAAACGTTGCCGTCCGCATCCACCGCCACACCTTCCGCCGCGCTGGTCGCCCCGGTTCCGGGCGAGGGATCGGGAATAAACGCCGTCACCGTTCCGTCCGCCGCGCTGCCGATCCGGATGCCGCGCTTGAAGCCCGGATTGTGACCATAGCCTTCTTTTTCGGTTGACTCCGAATCGGTCACATACAGAATGTCGTTCTTGTCGATATAAAGTCCGCTCGGCCGGCCGAATTGCTTGTACTCGGTAATGTAATTGCCGTCCTGATCGAAAATCTGGACCCGGTTGTTGGCCCGATCTCCCACAAACAGCCGCCCTTTGGAATCGAACGCCAGCGCGTGCGGCACTTCAAATTCGCCCGGTCCGGACCCGTGCCGTCCGAACTGCATAATGAACCGTCCATCGAAGGTGAACTTCACCACCCGCGCGTTGCCCGTCTTCGGCGAGTGCCCGTCGCTCACAAAGATGTCGCCGTTGGGTGCGATCGCCACGTCGTTCGGCTGATTGAACGTGTCCTTGCCGTCGCCCACCACGCCAGCTTTGCCCAGCGTCAGCAGGACTTTCCCGTCCGGAGAAAACTTGAACACCTGATGGCCCTTGCCCTCTCGTCCCTGGCCGTCGGTGACCCAAACGTTGCCGGCTTGATCCACGCAAATCCCATGCGGAAAAATAAGCATCCCTTCGCCAAAGCTCTTTACCAGCTTGCCGGAGGCGTCGAACTTGAGAACCGGCGGATCGGTCTTACCAAAACACGAGTTCCCCCCGCATCGTTCCGCTACCCAGACGCTCTTTCCGTCGCGATCGATATCCACCGCGCTCAACGATCCCCAGGTTCTCCCCGGCGGCATCTGCGCCCAGTTCTCGACCGTGCGGTATGGATTCGGATAGGAATTTGGTCCACTACTTTGCGCCAGTGTAATCGCCGCGAGGCTGACGGAGGCAAGCGCGAGTTTCATGAGCATAGAGTTCTCCCAGGAACGTGACTTCATACGCGGTAGACATTGTATCTCGGATATGATATGCCGATCACACAAGAGCGGCGATCGCACAAGAGCGGCGATCGCACGAGAGCGCCTGATCGCACAAGAGTGCCGATCACACGAGAGCGCCGATCACACGAGAGCGCCGATCACACGAGAGTGCCGATTGCACAAGAGTGCCGATCACACGAGAGCGCCAGTCACACGAGAGCGCCGGTCACACGAGAGCGCCGGTCACATGAGAGCGCCAATCATATATGTGGGGCCGACCCCCTGGTCGCCCCAAGAAACCGCCGTTGCAGCCCGCCCATGACCCGCGTATGATGGGGCGGATGGCACCTACCAAACTTCTCGTGGCGTCGCTGGCGTTTTGGGCCTGCGCCAGCCTCACTGCCCAGCCCAAGCGCGACTACGAAATGCCCAAGGCTCCCACGGACATAAAGCCGGGCAGCATCACCTACGAAGACATCGCCTATCCGTATCCCGTCTCGTACATGCCCATCACCATGTACGGACAGGACGTCCGAATGGCGTACATGGATGTGCCGCCCGAGGGCCAACCCAACGGCCGCACCGTTGTCCTGCTCCACGGCATGAACTTCGGCGGCTTCTATTTTGAAGGCCCCATCAACGTCCTTCGAAAAGAGGGCTTTCGTGTGGTGGCGCCAGATCAGATCGGTTTCGGCCGCTCCTCGAAGCCCATCATCCCTTACAACTTTCATGACATGGCGCTCAACACGCGCAATCTCCTGAAGTCGCTCGGCGTCACTAAGGCGGTGATTGTCGGCCACTCCATGGGCGGTATGTTGACCGCGCGCTTCGCGGCCTCGTATCCCGACATTACCGAGCGCGCCGTGATTTATAACCCCATCGGCCTGTCTGACGCGCGTTGGGCTAACCCGTGGCACAGCGCGGAGGAAGCCTACAAGAGGACGATGTCCCTAAGCCACGACGAATTGTACGCGGCATTCTACGCCAACATCCGGCGCTATTTTCCACCCGGTACCTGGAAAGACGAGTACGAGAAGTATCCCAAGATCCTCTACGCACCCACGCTCAGCGCCGATTGGCCGCGCCTGGCGATGGTCCGGTCGATTTACCAACAGATCACCTACCTCGATCCGGTGGTCGACGATTGGGCTCACATCAAGGTCAAAACGCTGGTGCTGGGCGGCGACAAGGACACGCCCGACTTCCCCGAGCGTGCCAAGCATATCGCCGATACCATCCCCGGTGGACAACTGGTGCTGATCCCGGGCGTCGGCCATGTCCCCCACCTTCAATCGCCCGAAGTCTTCTACCGGGAGCTGCTGAAGTTTCTGATGTCGGATGTATCCGCCGCGCCGTCAGCCGGTCACTAAACCTCGCAGAAGCGTGAAACCGGCGAGTACGCGGCGCGGATGGGGACACAGCGGGATCGAGTCCGAACTCCTTCGGTCGAAACTATCGCAGCTGTGTCCCCCTGGCGCATGAAGCGGGGCCGGTTAAGTGCGCCATTTCCTAGATACCCTAGCCTTGTGGAGGTTCTTTACCGGGGGCACGGAAGGAAGGATGAAAACCGGCGAGTTCGCGGCGCGGATGGGGACACAGCGGGCTCGAATCCCGAACCCCTTCGGTCGAAATTATCGTAGCTGTGCCCCTGGGCGCCTGGTATGATGGCACGTTCTCGCGAGTGCGGCCGATTATGAGTCGGCCTGGGTCGGGTCATAAACTGTTATAAACCAGCCGACTCCGAGAGTGGTGGCAAAGTTGCACTTCGAATCCGGTGACCGTTCTGTTTGCCACCGACGGCTCAGCATCCGCGACAACCGCTTTGCGCACGGGATTGAGGCTGTTGAACGCCGTGCACCGCAACTTGGATGTCCTGTGCGTGGCGCCCAGGGTTGGCCAAAAGGACCAGAGTGGACGTCGCAGAGAGGGCTTTGAACGGCGCATCCTGCGGGAAACAACGCAGATCCTCGAGCGGGCGAGAGCCGCGATCGGGCCGGCGCCGGCTACGGTCAAACTCTTGACCGGCATCGGCTCTCCCTCGGCGGCGATCGTGAATCGCACCGGCGACTACGACCTCACCGTAATCGGCCCGCGCGGCCGGGGCGCAGTCGACACTGGCGGCTTAGGGCCTGTGGCGAGCCGCGTCGTCGAACACTCCGTGGCGCCCGTCCTCGTGGGCCGTGAAGTCCGGAGCGAGCAAGCGGTGCGGGTGCTGGCGGCCGTGGATGGCTCGCGTGCCTCTCTGCACGCTCTCGAAACGCTCGCTTTTCTGTTCGATTTGACGGGCGGCGAAGTCTGCCTGATGCACGTCGCGGAAACCCCCTGGGTTCAGTTCGGACTGGAAGAGGATTGGGTCACCGAAGACGAAGAGGTCAAGGAGATCAGCGACGCCGGCCTGTTGGAGAAAGAGTTGGGCCGGGAAGCGGAAGTGGTCATCGAACAGGCCCGAAACCTCCTCCACAACTACCGGCTTTCCATCACCACTCGCATTGATGAGGGCAACCCGGCCAATGAAATCCTGAGCGAGGCGGAGCGCGGGCAATACGATCTCGTGGTCGTCGGCGCAACTGGATCGCGCGATCTGAAACACAGCATGCTGGGCAGCGTCTCCGCCAGAATCGCCTGGGCCGCGCCCTGCTCGGTGCTGATCGTCCGGGAGCGGGATTGATCGCTTCATAACGACCCCGTTCATCAACGCATCCGGGAATGGCCCGCCCCGTGCAAACATTTTCCAATAGGTCGTTCGCTGCGATTCCAGCGAAAAACGTGATCTTCCCATAAGGCAGCTGGCGCGGTTCGCGCACTGCGGCAAAGGAGGAGTGGCAACTCCTCCGGAAAGTTGGACCAGTGCCGACTGCTCCGGGAGCGTTCTTCTAAATCAATAAATCAGGAGATGTAATTATGCGAATTTTTCTAACCTGCTTGGCCGCCGCCGCCCTTGCCTCTGCCAGTTACGCCGCCGATGCAAAGGCCGGAAAAGAGGTCTATGACAAATCGTGCAAGGGCTGTCACGGAGCTGACGGGGCGCCCAATGCCGCCATAGCCAAGATGTTGAAGGTGGACATGAAAGACCTGAAGGCGCCGGAGGTTCAGGCCGAGAGTGACGATGTCATGAAGAACATCGTGACCGCCGGTAAGGGAAAGATGAAACCGATGCCCGCGATCGCTGGCGCCTCGCTTGACAACGTTGTCGCCTACACGAAATCTCTCAAGAAGTAGGATCGCGAACGACATCGTCCCTGGCGGCCAAGGGAGGGAGGCGCCAGGGACGATTTTTTCAACCCGCTGTTCGCGGAATGAACTCGCCGGTTCGCGGAATGAATTCGCATAGAGGATCGGAGGCGAGCGAGTCTCCAGTGGCTTGGTAAGCCCGCGCTCTCGATCCGCCGCACAGTGCATGATACTCGCAAGCGCCGCACCTGCCCTCGAACGAGCCGGGCTCATGCAACTGCTGAAACAAAGTCGAGCACCGGTAAACGGCGGCGATCCGGTCGGTGCGAACATTACCGGCCACTTGAGGAAGGAAGCCCGCCGGACAGATGTCCCCGGTGCTCGAGACAAAAACAATGCCATGGCCGTCGCGAATTCCGAAGCCCCGCGCAGCTTTGCTGCGCTTGATCTCTTCGCCGTTGAGCCCGTCGGCTCGCATGCGTTGCAGCGCCACGCGGCGGTAAGAGGGAGCTTCGGTGGTGGCGACGACAAATGGCGCGGTGAGGGATGTTTCGTAGATCCACTCCATCAACTCCTCCGCTTCGGCGGCGTCGAGCGGTTGGAGCACTTTTCCACGGCCCACGGAAATGAGGAAGAACAGGCTCCAACGGGCGATCCTGAACCCCTTCAATAGCTCATAGATGGCCGGCAGATCGGGCGCGGTTTCGGCCGAAACTAAGGTGTTCACCTGCACCGGAAAATCCAGCTCTCCGGCCCAGCGCAACGCGTCCAGCGTACGGTCATAGGTGCCCGCGACGCAGCGAATAGAATCGTGCTTTTCCGCCGTCGACCCGTCCAGACTGAGCCCTACCCCTTCGACCCCATGGCTCTTCAATTCCGTCAGCATTGCAAGGCTAAGTGCGGGAGTGGCCGCTGGGGTGATCGATACGCCGATCCCCAGACTAACGGCTTGGTCAATGAGCGTGAACAATCCCTGGCGAAGCAATGGATCTCCGCCGGTCAGGATCAATTGCGGCTGGGGAAGGCCGAATTCGGGTAGCTGCCGCAAGAACTCCAAACCCTCCTCTAAGCTCAACTCATCCGGGTTCGGCTCGGGCATCGCTTCCGCTCTACAATGCCGGCAGGCAAGCCCGCAAGCCTGTGTGACTTCCCAATAGACATTCAAGGGTGTCCGCGCATAGTCGCGGACTTGCCGTGGGGTGTTGCCGTGCATATAGATCTCACGATTGCACGCCAGATTCCAACACGGCGGGCCGCAAAAATAGGCCATTGGGCGTTCATTTTGCTGGAGTTGGGCCATCACGCGCAGGCTTGACCGCTCATTGGCGCAACCTGCCCGGATCACGCATACACAACGTCTGTTCCGCAGCGGCGATAGCGGGTGGCCCTTTGCATGCACTCGCAGCTAACAAACGTCTAGGCTGTACGCGCATTGAATCAGCCGATGCGGGGCGGTTCGATTGGGCGCCCCTGGTCCGCGGCCGACGCCCCCGTCAGCCCCCGTTCCGCTAGGACAACAGCAAAGGAGCTAATCTAATGGAAGTACGAATCCGGCACGGCAAGGGGATGCAATCGGAAGGGTTCGCGCGTTTTCATCGCATAGTTTGCGATCAGCCATTTGATGAAGGGGGCAGTGATAGCGGTATGACTCCGCCGGAGCTGATGCTTGCTTCCATTGGTTGCTGCGCCATGCACTACGCGGCCGAGTTCCTGCGGACGCGCAACCTCGCTCTCGATGGCGTAGAGTTGCGCGTCACCGCCGAAAAAGGCGGGCGGCCGGTGCGCCTGATCGAAATCGGCATCGAAGTGGATGCGCCGGGGCTCACTACACGGGCGCGCGACGGGCTGCTAAGAGCTGTGGAGTCGTGCCTGCTCCATCGCACTCTCATCAATCCGTCAAAGATCAAGGTCAGCGTCACGCCCGTGCTCCCGGTGGTCGCGCCTGAAACGGATTCCGCGGATCTGGCTTCGTGACACAGCTTTCGTCCAACCGCGGTCCTCTCGACCCGTTCTTCACCCCTTCCAGCGTCGCTCTCATCGGAGCCACGGAAACCGACCCCAGCGTAAGCCGGACGATTTTGACTAATCTGGGCCTGTTTCATGGCAAAATCTATCCTGTAAATCCGAAGCGGGATCAGGTTCTGGGACGCAAGGCGTATCCCAGCATCCGCGAGGTGCCCGCCGCCGTCGATCTTGCGGTGATCGTGACCCCGGCTGCGACTGTCCCATCCATCGTGGCCGAATGTGCGGCGGCCAACGTGCCCGCGGCGATCGTCATCTCGGCCGGCTTCAAGGAGACTGGCGAACAGGGCGCGGTCCTGGAACGTGAGATTCTCGCCAAGCGCGGAGCGATGCGCATCGTCGGGCCGAACTGCCTGGGCGTGATGTCGCCGCAGGCTGGCTTGAACGCCACGTTTTCGGGCGCCATGGCGCTGCCCGGGTCGATCGGGTTCCTCAGCCAGAGTGGCGCTCTGTGCACGGCCATTCTGGATTGGAGCCTGCGGGAGATGGTCGGGTTCAGCGCCTTTGTCTCCACCGGTTCCATGCTCGACGTGGGTTGGGGCGATTTGATCGATTACCTGGGCGACGACCCGAATACACGGGCCATTCTGATTTATATGGAATCGATCGGCGATGCGCGGTCGTTCCTTTCCGCCGCTCGGGAAGTGGCCCTCAGCAAACCCATCATCGTTATCAAGGCCGGACGCAGCGATCAGGCCGCGGCTGCCGCTTCCTCCCACACCGGCGCCCTTACGGGAAGCGACGAAGTGTTGGACGCGGCGCTGCGGCGCTCCGGCGTTCTGCGCGTCGATCGCATCAGCGACTTGTTTTACATGGCCGAGGTGCTGGCCAAACAACCGCGCCCCAAAGGTCCACGTCTGTTGATTGTCACCAATGCCGGCGGCCCCGGAGTGCTGGCGACGGACGCCCTGATCGCCGAGGGCGGGGAATTGGCGGAACTCTCGGCCGAGACCATCGCCAAACTGGACCAGGTATTGCCTGCGCACTGGAGCCATCGCAATCCGGTCGACATCATCGGCGACGCCACGGCCGAGCGCTTTGCGCAAACGCTCGCCGTGGTCAAGGACGATCCGGAAGTGGACGGCTTGCTGGTCACCCTGACGCCGCAAGGCCTCACCAGCCCGACGCAGGTGGCGGAAAGCATGCGGCCCTTCGCCCACCTCACTGGGAAACCGGTCCTGGCGAGTTGGATGGGTGGCGCGGGTGTGGCTCGGGGCGAGGAGATTCTCAATGCCGCGGGTATCCCGACCTTTCTGTTCCCCGATTCAGCGGCCCGCGCATTTGCGTACATGTGGCACTACAGCTATAATCTGCGCGCGTTGTATGAAACACCGGAGCTGTCCCCGGCTTCGGTCGATCGCCAAGCGGCGCGGGCCGTGTTCGAGGCCGCGCGCGCCGAAAACCGCACGCTGTTGACCGAGCATGAATCCAAGCAGGTGCTGGCCGCTTACGCCATCCCGGTGACGCGAGCGGAACTCGCCGAAACCGAGGACAGTGCCGCGAAGTTCGCCAAGGAAATCGGATTCCCCGTGGTGGTCAAGCTCCACTCGCGCACCATCACGCATAAGACCGACGTCGGTGGAGTGGACCTGGATCTGCGCGACGAAGCCCAAGTGCGCGCGGCCTTTCAGCGCATGCGGACACGTGTTGGCGACGGGTTTGATGGCGTTACCGTTCAGCCCATGATTCGCGCCAAGGACGGCTACGAGTTGATTCTCGGATCGAGTGTCGACGCGCAGTTTGGCCCGGTGCTGTTATTCGGCCTGGGAGGTCAACTGGTCGAGGTCTTCCGCGACCGGGCTCTGGGACTGCCTCCGCTCAATTCCACTCTGGCGCGGAGGATGATGGAGCACACCAAGATCTACCAGGCGCTCGGCGGCGTGCGAGGACGGGCCCCGGTCGATCGCGCGGTGCTGGAACAAATCTTGGTCCGGTTCAGCCAGCTTGTTGCGGAATCGCCGCGCATCAAGGAAATCGATATCAACCCGCTCCTGGCCTCGCCCACCGCTATCGTTGCGCTCGATGCGCGCGTGGTGCTGCACGATTGGACCATTCCCGATCGGAAGCTGCCGCGCACGACCATTCGTCCTTATCCTTCGGCGTGGACCGAGCGATTTACCACGCGCGACGGCTCGCCCGTCACCATTCGTCCAATCCGTCCCGAGGATGAGCCGGCCATGGTTCGTTTCCATGAGACGCTGAGCGAGCGTAGCGTTTACTTCCGCTATTTCCACCATATGTCCCTCACTGCCCGGGTCACTCACGAGCGCCTGACCCGCATCTGTTTTATCGATTACGACCGCGAGATGGTATTAGTCGTGGAATCGACAGACGGCGAGATCATCGCGGTCGGGCGGCTGACCCGGGAACGAACTTCGGGCGAGGCCGAGTTCGCTCTGCTCGTTTCCGATACCTGGCACGAGCACGGTCTCGGAACGGAGTTGCTGAGCAGACTGGTGTTGCTGGCGCGGAACGAAGGGATCACGCGAGTGAGTGGAGACATTCTGGCGGAAAATCGCGCCATGCAGGATATCTGCCGCCAGCTGGGCTTCGACTTGCGCTACTCCGTTGAAGATGGCGTCGTGAGGGCGTCCATAGCCGTCACTGTGCCTCCTTCCTAAACTGTTCGTTTGCCTTTACCCCGCGGATGCAACCGGACGGCAACCAACGTTTGTTTAGGGGTATGTTTAGGGGTATTGCATCGACCAGGGAAACGCTCTATGATCATGGGAGGACTAGGGCGGTGGCACCGCCCTAGTCCCGAAGGGCAATCAGCGTCTCTTTCGAGAGCGGCTGATCTTAACTTCGATCGTGAACAACTTCGTCACGAATCTCATGATAAGGATCATAAGATCCTCCTTTCTGCTTCGTAAGGGATCGCCCGGGCTTACTCCCCGGGCTTTCCATCTGAAGCTCTACTGCTGCTTCATTTGAAACTTGCCTGATCCCGACTCCGCAGAAAGTTTACATTGCTTAGTGCTCGGCGTGCGCGCAATTTCTCATCGCAACAGCATCCGCTTGGAGAATGTAAGAACCGTTCATTTCGTCTGGAGGTCGGCAAGGTAGCGCGCGAGATTATCAACGCGGACGCGCCCCAGATCCTGATCCCAGGCGATTTCAGAGAAAATCGGCCCCCACAAGGGCATTTCTCTGGTGCCGTGAGCCGCCGGCAACTCCTGCTCCCCGGAAATGATCCGCTCGACCCGCGGCAACGGGAATTTTCCGCCATTGCGCACAGCGATTCGCGTCAGATCGGGCGGCCGGACTTTGAGCGACTGCGCCATTGGACCCCCTCCTCTGGCATCGCTACCGTGGCAAACGG
Organism: Bryobacteraceae bacterium; assembly: GCA_035314765.1. Lineage (GTDB taxonomy): Bacteria > Acidobacteriota > Terriglobia > Bryobacterales > Bryobacteraceae > DATFZA01. The sequence continues at coordinate 1,662 of DATFZA010000458.1, read as the reverse complement.
CGCAGTGTGCCTTATAGAGGGCCGGTCCTCGAAGGGAGTCAATCAGACGCACGCTCTCCGCGGTGGGGCGTTCATCCTCAGCAAAAATCAGAGAAGAGGACAGGACGAGCCCGCATAATGCCAAAGTGCAGCGCATGTGCACCTCCGGCCTTAACCGAGCAATCGAGTGACCGTCTAGCCCCCGAACGTAAGTGAGGGGATGGGAGGGGAGCCGGTCCCCTCACTAACGTTCGGGGCTAGACGGGGCCAGACGGCGTCGAGTCGAATGCGGCTGGCAAATTTTCGTTACCGAGTGAGGGGAACGCCTTCAGCCTAAGCCGGCGGGCGCGCTTCGGCGGGTTCCGTGGCTGCCTCGGCCTCAGCCGCGGCGGCTGGCCCGTCCTTCTCCGCTTCCGCGACCAACTGGCGAGCTTGCTCTGCGTTCTGGCGGGCGACCCTTACTTCGAAAGGAATATTGGGCAGCACGGAATCCCCGATTAGCACCGTGGAAATCCCGTTGTCTTCCAGCAGGCTCTGAATACCCAGCGCTTCTACTTCAGAAGCCTGAGCGATGGTCTCGAGGTCGAGCGCCTCGGAATCGTCTCCCGGCTCCGTCTCCCGAGCCTTGCTGACAAACTCCTCGGCGCGAGCAGCTTCCGCCGCGGGCACGCGGACTTCGTAGACACCTTCAGGAACTCCGGGAGCCTGGTCGTCGAGGAGCACTGGGTGCAATCCTTGGCCGCTGAGTTCCTCGATCAGCGCTTCACAATCTTCCTTGGCGGTTTCATCCATGGACCGGAAGACCGTGTAGACCGTGTATGAATCGGGGGATGCTGGCATATCATTTTTAGGTTAACGCAGAGCTTACTTGCCACGATCGGCGCCGGCCGCGGCTTCTTCCAGCACGCCAGGCGTTCTCAGAGCCTTGATGCGATCCCGGATCTGCGCCGCTTTTTCAAACTCGAATTTCTTCGCCGCCTCACGCATGGATGCTTCCAATTCGGCAAGAAAGCGCTCTCTTTGCTCGGTGGTCATCTCTTCCACGGGATCCTCGGGCTCGATGGGGATGGTGACGTAATCGCCTTCCGCGATCTTGACCAGGCTCATATCGATCGGCTTGATGATCGACTGCGGGGTAATGTTGTAGTCCAGATTGTATTGGCGCTGGACCGCGCGGCGGCGGTTGGTTTCATCTATGGCGCGCTTCATGCTGCCGGTCAGCACGTCGGCGTATAAGACGGCGCGGCCGTTGAGATGGCGCGCCGCGCGGCCAATGGTTTGAATCAGTGCGCCGGTGGAGCGGAGGAAGCCCTCTTTATCTGCATCCAGAATGGCGACCAGAGAGACCTCGGGAAGGTCTAGACCTTCGCGCAGCAGGTTCACGCCGATCAGCGCATCGTACTCGCCGCGGCGCAGATCGCGCAGAATCTTGATGCGGTCGAGCGTGCTGACCTCCGAATGCAGATAAGCGCACTTGACGCCGACCTCGGCGTAATGTTCCGCTAAATCCTCAGACATCCGCTTGGTCAGCGTGGTCACCAGCACGCGCTCATTTTGCTCCACCCGCTTGCGAATCTCGTGCAACAGGTCGTCGACCTGGCCCTTGATCGGGCGGATCTCGATCTCCGGATCAACCAAGCCGGTGGGGCGGATAATCTGCTCGACCACCACGCCGCAGGATTT
>DATFZA010000457.1:0-2221 GCA_035314765.1 Bryobacteraceae bacterium | reverse complement strand
CGCAGCGAAGATCCGCTCGGGATCATTAACGACGCCCTGGTGGGGCTGCGCCGCTTCGACACGCCACACCTGATTGAACCCGATCGCCAGAAAGCCATCCATGCGGCGCTGGCTGAAGCCAAACCGGGCGACATTGTTATTCTCGCCGGCAAAGGCCATGAGCCCTACCAGGTGCTCAAGGACAAGACCATTGCGTTCGACGATCGCGAAGTAGCGCGCCAGGCGCTCGCCGGTTTGGGTTACGCGAATGGTTCGGGATCTAAGGAACGCTGATGCGCTTTTCGGTCAATCAAGTAGCGGAGGTTCTCGGCTCTCCCATTCGATCGGAAGCGTGTGTTACCGGTTACAGCGTCGATTCCCGCACTATTCAGAAAGGCGATCTATTCTTTGCTCTATCGGGTCCGAATCACAGCGGTAACGACTTTGTCGAAGAGGTGCTGCGCAAGGGAGCGGTTGCGGCCGTGGCCACGCGGCCTTTCGCCGGCCAGGCGATCGTTGTTCCGGACGCTCTAAAGGCTCTCCAGCAACTGGCGTCCTGGGCGCGGGAGCAGTGGGGCGGCGATGTCGTCGGTGTCACCGGAAGCGCGGGAAAAACGTCTACCAAAGACATCGTCGCATCGCTGTTGGGAACTAGGTTGCAGGTTGGCAAGACCGACGGCAATCTCAACAACCACGTTGGCGTGCCGCTGTCGATCCTCCGGCTTCCGGAGGGCGTCGAGGTCGGTGTGATCGAGTTGGGCATGAATCATGCGGGGGAAATTCGCGAATTGAGCAAAATCGCCCGTCCCAAGATCGGCGTTGTGACCACCGTTGGCTACGCGCACATGGAGTTCTTCCATTCGATCGAAGAAGTGGCCGAGGCGAAGCATGAGTTGATTGAAGCCCTGCCCGCTAGCGGAACCGCAGTACTGAACGCCGACGACCCTCTGGTGCGCTCATTTTCCTTCTCCGGCAAAAAAGTTACCTACGGCGTCGACAATGACGCCGATATCCATGCGCTGGATTTGCAACTCGAAGCCGCTGGCTCGCGTTTCCGCGTGGACGACGTGCACTTCAGAACCACTTTGGTCGGCCGGCACGGGATTCGCAATATTCTGGCGGGCATCGCGGTCGCTGGCCTATACGGAATTCTCCCCGCTGAACTGATAGAAGCCGTCGCTGCGCTCCGGCCCAGCAAAATGCGGGGAGAACGTCTCACCTACCGCGGCGTTCTGATCTTGAACGATTGCTACAACTCGAACCCCGAGGCAGTCCGGTCGATGCTCGACGTGCTGCGCGAAACCCCGGCCCGGCGCAGGATTGCCGTGCTGGGGGAGATGCTCGAACTCGGCCACTGGTCCGAGGGCCTGCACGGCGACATAGGCCGCTATGCCGTCGAAAACGGAATTTCGGTGCTCATTGGAATACGCGGCGCAACCCGGAACATGATCCATTCGGCGATTCAAGCCGGCCTGTCAATCGACGCCGCTTATTTTTTTGACGATCCCGCCGCGGCCGGCCAGCAGCTTCGGCGCATCGCCCGCGAGGGAGACGCGGTCTTGTTTAAGGGTTCGCGCGGAACCCATGTCGAACGGGCTCTCGAGAGTTTTTTGGGGTCGGACTAAATGTTGTACTGGCTGTTTTACGAGAAGCTCTACCACTACTTCACGCCGTTCCGCGTGTTTCAATACAGCACCTTCCGTACCGCGTTCGCCAGCATCACCGCCTTGGTGATGTGCGTGTCTCTCGGCCCTTGGTTCATCCACAAGCTGCGGGAGTTTCAGATCGGCCAATACATCCGCGAAGACGGCCCGCAAGGACACCTGAAAAAGGCCGGCACGCCCACCATGGGCGGCATCATTATTATTGCTTCCATCGTGGTTCCCACACTTTTGTGGGCGAACCTGCGCAATCCCTATGTATGGCTTTCGATCTTTGGGCTGATCGGCTTTGGACTCATCGGTTTTCTGGACGACTACGCCAAAGTGACGCGCAAACAGAATCTCGGCCTTACCGTCAAGCAGAAATTTGGCTTGCAGATCCTCGCGGCGTTGGTCGTCGGATTCTTTCTTTTGGTATTGCATTCGCAAAAGGCTTATTCCACCAACATCAACGTGCCGTTCTTTAAGTCCTTTAAGCCGGACCTCCTGATTCAGGCCTTTGTCCACAACTGGTACACTTATCCGCTGGCGTTTATCGGCTTCTATGGGTTCATGATTCTGGTGATAGTCGGCTCGTCGGA
>DATFZA010000456.1:0-11900 GCA_035314765.1 Bryobacteraceae bacterium | reverse complement strand
GTTCTTCTGGCGGCCATCGCCGGAATAGCCCACGGGCAGACGACTGGCTTGCCGTTGGAGCCCCCGCACACCTCCGGGCAAGGCGTGACGGCAGCATTTGAAGGCTGGTATCCCAATCCGGATGGCAGCGCCAATATCCTGGTCGGCTATTACAACCGCAACCAGTCTGAGGAGTTGGAGATCCCCATCGGACCGAATAATCATATCGATCCCGGTGGACCCGACTACGGCCAACCTACGCATTTTCTCGCCGGTCGGGGCTGGGGCGTGTTCACGATCAAGGTTCCGAAGAGCTTTGGCGACAAGAAGGTCACCTGGACGCTGACGGCTAATGGCAAGACGACGTCAATCCCTGTGAATATCAACCCGCTTTACGTGGTTTCGCCGTTTGTGGACGCGACCGGAAATACGCCGCCCTTCATCGGGTTTGCGGAGTCCGGTCCGTTTGTACATGGCCCTCCAATCGATGTCAGCCGGCAACTTACGGGCAAAGTGGGAGAGCCGGTTCCCCTGGCAGTATGGGTTGCCGACGACGCCAAGATTCCTCCGCCGCTGGAAGCGTTCGCGAAAATGATTCCGGCGGTGCGGGTCAAGTGGAGCAAGTTTCGCGGTCCCGGTAAGGTGACGTTTGGCAACGCCGCCCCGAAGGTCGAAAAGACCGAATTCAAGGCGCCGCCGTCGGCGAATTTCACAGGCAAGTCGTCGACCACCGCGACCTTTAGCGAGCCGGGCGATTACATTCTGGAAGTGGTGGCGAACGATCTCTCCGGCCCAGGCGGAGGCGGATTTCAGTGTTGCTGGACGACCGCGCAGGTGCGGGTGACAGTGAGGCCGTGAATCCAAAACAAGGCGATAACCATCTAACCCGGGGGGGCAACCTTGAGCGCAACAGACATACAGCATAAGCACGTTTCCGCAGAAGCCTTAGATCAATTATTTCTGCAAGCACGGACGCATATCGTTTGGCGGCCGGAGCCTGTACCGGTCAGTCTCTTGCAACAGGTGTATGACGCCGCGCGCATGGGACCAACCAGCGCCAACTGCCAGCCAGCGCGGTACGTCTTTCTGACGACGCCAGAAGCCAAGGCGCGCCTTGTACCTGCCCTGATGCCAGGCAATGTCGAAAAGACGAAAACCGCTCCCGTCAACGTGATCGTGGCCTGGGATACGGAGTTCTACGAGGCGCTCCCCAAAGTGTTCCCACAGATGGATATGCGCTCCTATTTTGTCGGCAAACCCGATTTGATCAACGAAACCGCGTTTCGCAACGGGTCGCTCGGCGGGGCCTATTTCATGGTGGCTGCCCGCGCCTTCGGTTTGGATTGCGGTCCGATGTCCGGTTTTGACGCCGACAAGGTCAACGCGGAGTTCTTCCCCGATGGCAAATGGAAGGCAAATTTTCTGTGCAATCTCGGCTACGGCGACAGCTCGAAGGTATTCCCGCGGAATCCGCGGCTCGACTTTGAAGAAGCCTGCCGCGTTTTGTAGCAGGTTGCTAGCCATTTCTAGCCCCGAACGTCAGTGAGGGGATCGGGCGCCAAGTCAGCAGCATCTGTAGCATAGGCTTTAGCGTGTGCTTAGAGTTTCTACATTTTCTGCACAGACTAAAGTCCGTGCCACCTTGGCTGCCTCGTGGCACAGGCTTCTAGCCTGTGCTGCTGTACTGGCTTCAGCCTGTGCAGCTATTTCAGCACCGCGCAAGTGTTATCCTGAAGATACCCAAGATGTCCGGAGTCAATCCGGACCGCCATGCGGGACTAGGAACATTATGAATGTTCACTTCAGTTGTCGCGCCCGAGCTTAGCCAGGCTCGTGGTTTTCTTCCAGAAACAGACCCACTACAGCGTCTTCCCCACCCCTTCGAAGTGTGGGAAAGCACTGCGCTAGGCCTTCCCAAATTATTCGCGTCGGATCACCTCCGGCGTACGCTCGAGAATCTTCCGCCCTTCCCGTTAGAAGCGATCGGCAGCGATCGCGAGCGGGAGCGCGCCATGGTTTTGTTGAGCTATCTCGGCCATGCTTATGTGTGGGGCGGCGCCAAGCCAGCCGACATATTGCCAAGCCGCCTGGCCGTGCCCTGGCACGCGGTAGCGCAAAGCCTCGGTCGTCCTCCGGTGTTGAGCTATAGCAGCTACGCTCTGCACAATTTCTATCGCCTGGACCCGGCGCGAGAGATCGAGTGCGGCAACATCGCGCTCATTCAAAACTTTCTGGGCGGCATTGACGAAGAATGGTTCATCTTGATCCATGTCGAAATCGAGCGGCACGCGGCGCCGGCTTTGGCCGTGCTGCATGCTTCTATCGATGCCGCCGAAAACGCCGATGCACGGCGATTGGAGGCTCTCCTCACTCAAGTGGAAGCCGCCATGGGGCGCATGCACGCTACTCTGCTCCGCATGCCGGAGTGGTGCGATCCGTATGTTTACTACCATCGCGTCCGGCCCTACATTCATGGCTGGAAGAATCATCCGGATCTGCCCGCGGGCCTGGTCTATGAAGGCGTGTATGGCGGGCAACCCCAGCAGTTTCGCGGCGAGACCGGCGCGCAGAGCGCCATCGTTCCGGCGCTCGACGCCATGCTGGGCGTCACGCACAAAGAGGACATCCTGCGGACGTATCTGCAGGAGATGCGGACGTACATGCCGCCCGCGCACCGCGTCTTCATCGAATCGCTGGAAGCGCGCGGTCCAGTTCGCGACTTCGTGCATCGCACAGCGCGATCGTCCTTAACCGCGGTCTACGACGCCTGCGTCGACCGGCTCTACCAGTTTCGAGCCCTGCATCTGGAGTACGCAGCGTCCTACATTTTCCGGCAGGCGCAGACGGATGCGAAAAACCCGCACGCCGTCGGCACCGGCGGAACGCCGTTTATGCAGTACCTGAAGAAGCATCGCGACGAAACGGCGGAACACCGGCTGAAGTAATGCTCTGGCGGCAGAACGGCGGATCGCCGCTTCTGCCGCATCTCGTCATTCCGAAAGCCAGTGTCGCCCCGGCTGGGGCGGCATTGAGCAAGGAAGTCGTCAGAGCGCAAGCCAACAACACAGGCCCGTCCGTCTAACCCCGAACGTCAGTGAGGGGATTGGCGCTCGCTCCCCTCCCCGACGTTCGGTGGCTACACACATGGTTAACAGGTTCAGAAATGCAGAAAGCCCCAGGCAGAGCCTCAACCTGTGAACTGCTACGCGATATCCGGTAACAAAAATCTCTTCGGTTCTCCAAAGCGGCGGGTGACCGCTTCGGCCGCCAGATAGCCGCTGCGGACCGCGCCTTCCATGGTGGCGGGCCAGCCGGAGCGGGTCCAGTCGCCGGCTAGAAATAAATTGTCCAGCGGCGTCTCGCTCGCGGGCCGGTATGATTCCAAGCCGGGCGCGGCGGAGAAGGTCGCGCGTACTTCCTTCACTACGTGCGCTTTCTCGATCTTGGCGTCGCGTACCAACGGAAAGAACTCAGCCAGCTCGCGCACCGCCAGCTCGATCACTTCGCCGCGGGGCTTCTCCGTCAGGCTGCGCGATGCGCTGACGACTAACTGGATATAGCGCCCAGCGGACTTGTTGAACATCCACTGCACCGTCCTATCCAGCAGCACCGCATGCGGAAGGTCCGTAACCGCGCGATCGAACCAAAGATGGATTCCGGTAATGGGCGAGTGCGTGAACTCGCCGACATCGAGATCGAGTCCGCGGATCCGTTCAAACGGCAACGCGCAGACATAGGCATCCGCCGAAAGCGGGCCTTGATTGGTTTGGAGGCGCACAATGGCGGCGTTCTCCGCGACAAATTCTTCCACGGAGCAGCGCATGCGGAGTTGAACTTTTCCCAGCGCCGCCCATTTTTCGGAAGAATACAACTCGCCTAACGGCACGCTCGGAATGCCCATCTCATAAGAATTCGCGCTCGACAGAAAGCCGAGCCAGAACACTTGTAAGCCGTGTACGGCGGCCATGCGGCCGAGATCCTCGTTGACCGCGCTCACCAGAACCGGACCCCAGAAACGTTCGATCGCCCGCTGCGTCTGCTTCTTCTCCCGAAGCCAGGCGCTCATGCTCATTCGATCCAAGTCTGCCCGTTGGCGATACTCTTTGCGGACCGCGAGCAGCCCTCGGCCGATGGCGATTTTGTCGGCCAGCGACAACGCGTGGAAGCGAAGAAAGCTGCCGGTGAAATGCAAAGGCGCAGGCAACGCGCCGGCCTTCAAGACGGACTTGCGTCCGCCCGGTTCCAGGAAGAAGAATTCGCGGTGGAAGGCGACCTCGTGTTCCACCCCCAGCCGACGGTAGAAGTCAAGCAGGTTAACGCAGCAGCGCAGCAGAACGTGCTGGCAATTGTCGATCACTTCTCCGGTTTCCGACGCGGGAAGGGGATAAGAAGTCGCACGTCCACCCAGGAAAGCGCGGCTTTCCAGCAGGTCTACGTCATAACCCGCTGAACCCAGAGCAGCCGCTGCCGCCAAGCCGGCTAAACCTCCGCCGGCCACTACCACGGTGGGCATCAGAAGGCGGGGACGGGAGCGCGCTTGCCTCCTCCGGGGCCGCCGTCGATGATCATGACAGCTAACCACAGGACGACGACGAGGAAGAGAATGTCGGATGGTTCGATTTGCATCGCGTTCTTCTTAGGGTATTTCCCTCAACCGCTCACCCGCAAGCCCTAACAGTCCCAGTACGATCCTAACGCTCGGGCCACCTGGATTAGCTAGTCACCACAAACTACGTGACTACCAGTACCAAGCTAGCACAGCACGCACTGCCGCGCGTCAGAAAGCGCTGTTCGCGATAGACTCTTCACTGTTCGCGATAGACTCTTCAAATGACCCGCCGCACCAGTTTAGCTGTTATTTTGGCATCCAGGGCAATGGCTGAAAGCAACCAAGACCGAGCCGTGTTGCAAGCGCTTGAAAACTTCATGAGTGGATGGAATTCCCGCGACCCAGCGCGCTATGCGGATGCGCTTCATTTTCCACACCTGATTCTCGATGACGGGCATTTCCGTGAGTTTTCCAGCCGAGAACAGTTTATCGCTTTGGGCAAGTCGCTTTGGGATAGCGCACCCGCGGAATGGGACCACTCGGTGTGGGTCCAGCGGCAAATCGTGCAGCGTATAGGAGACACGGTGCATGTCGCTGGAACATGGGCCAGAAAAGACCAGGCGGGTAGGACCATCCATACGGCCGACGTGCTCTATGTGGTGGTCAAGCGGGATGGGCAGTGGAAAATTTTCGCGCGTTCGGGAAGCCGCGGGCTCCGGGGATCGACGCCCGAAAAAGCCTAGCGGCTCGCCTCGATAAGAGCGTCCACCGCCGTAGATTGTCAATAGCATTGACAATTGCGGTTATTGTCAATATAATTGACAATATGAAGGCGCGCCCGGAGTCTCTGGAGCAGTTCATCTGGGAATTGCGGCGTGCGTTTCGCGACCTGGCCGCGGCCGCCGACAGGGAGCTTCAGGCGCTCGGTCTTCAGACCGGAGATCGCGCATTTCTGGAGTTCCTGGCCAGGGAAACAAAGCCGATCTCGCTCTCCGATCTCGCCAGGAAATACGCCGTGAGCCGCCAGCACATCCACCAGATGCTACGGCGCCTTCCGCATCCTGAATGGGTGGAGGAGATTCCGGATTCGGCCGACCGCAGGGCCATCCGGCTGCGCTTGAGCCGGAAGGGACGGGCATATTGGGAGCGAGTCCGGGTTCTCGATCGCAGATTCCTGGAACGGCTGTCGGAGCGGCTTTCTCAGGAGCGCGTCGCGGCTGCGACCGATTTACTGCGGCAACTGCGCCGTGAACTTTCCGCTGGAAAGGAGATTACCCATGAACAAGAATGAGCCAGCCCGTCGTAAACTTCTGCCTCCGAAGGGCTTGCTGCTGAGCTTGCTGGTACAGCTCCCGCTGGTTCTGTGGTCGTGGCCACCGATGCCGACAAGAGTTCCGGCCCTGATGGGGATTGCGATGCTGCTCGGAGGCATTGTGTTGAACATATGGGCGGAACGGCTCTTTCGCAAGAGCGGCACGGGCGTTTGCCCGCTCAGCCCAGTCTCACGCCTCATCAATGACGGACCCTACCGGATCACACGCAATCCGATGTACCTCGGCATGGTCTTGATCAGCGCAAGCGCGTCTTTGATCGCGGGCCTGTTCTTGAACCTATGCTCCGCCGCGGCACTCGCGGTATGGCTGCATCTCCGCTTTATTTTGCCGGAAGAGAAATTCCTACGGGAGACGCTGGGTGTGGGCTACCTGGAGTATGCGAGCCGCACTCCCCGCTGGCTGGGACTGCCCGGGCCGCAGGTGACGCAGACCGAGCAAAGCAGCCGAGCCGTGTGAGCTTTCTGTCTTCATTCGTCCGCAAACGCAGCGCGCAATTTGCGGTACGTTTCGCTCAATTCTTCCGGCAGCACACGAGTCTCGCCAACCGTGGTCATGAAATTTGCGTCACCGCGCCAGCGTGGCACGACATGCAGGTGAATGTGCCCGGCCACGCCCGCGCCGGCAACTTCGCCGATGTTCATGCCGAGGTTGAATCCGCCGGGGTTGTAAGTTGTTCGCAGGTAAACTTGCGTTTGTCTGGTTAACTGCATCATTTCCGCGGCGGTCTCTTCGCGCGCGCCCTCCAGCGTGGCCACATGCTCGTAGGGCGCAATCATCACATGCCCGTTGTTGTAAGGATATAAATTCAGCAGGACAAAATTGAAGCGCGCCCGATGGACGATGAGATTCTCTTCGTGATGGGAATCCGCTGCCTTTACGCAAAAAATACACGCATCTTCCGGTGTTACGGTTTGGACGTACCTGTAGCGCCAGGGACTCCACAGGTGGTCCATACTCTTTTCGGCCGCCGCCTCCTCTTAGTGGCCGGAGGTTTCGCCCGCCGCGGCAGGCGGCTCGGGCGGCGCGGTGGGGCCTTCGGAATGGTTGACCAGGTCCTTCAATTCCTTGCTCGGTTTGAAATAAGGTATCCGCTTGGAGAGCACATCCACGCGCGTACCGGTCTTCGGATTGCGGCCGACACGCGGCTGGCGCTGCCGGGTGCGGAAGCTGCCGAAGCCGCGGATCATTTTAGCGTGGCGCGCGGCGGTGATCCCTTCAATACACTGCCGCGACAGCCGGGCGACAGAGACACTACTCCCACGAATGAGCGGACGCAGTTGTCCCGCTCCGTTGATTCGGTGGAGAAAAATCCGAGGGAGGCCTCCATGGTCCGTTGAAACCCTCAACGGCAAGGGGCCGTTTCTCGAAAGCGGCTACGTTCGTCGCCACCAACATTGCACTGGGTTGCCCGGGGACTTCTGCGCTTTAGTCGACTCCGCCGCGACGAAATAGGCTGAGCCTCTTAGATTTAAGTTTAGCGGGCGGGCGCAAGGAATTAGGGGCTATTGGTATCGGGAAATCGTGGCAAAGTACTGACGATAAGGGAGAAAATTTTGTTTACCCGGGCTGTGACCGAAAAACGGCGGGTTACTAAGCCGCGGCAGGCTGAGAGCGGCATTTAGATGTTCGGTCTACGCTGGACGAGAAAACCAGCCGGCTCGGGGTTCTTGCCGGACGCGGGCGGGCGGCCGGCTTATCGCCCGATGATCCGCTCGGAAATCTCGTCGGCCTTCTGGCTCTAGGAAAATCGAGGACCTCCGATTCGCCGCCAATGGGTATCGCTCATGCCGGACGCCCATTCACCAGGAATAGCCGCAGCCACGCTTCCGCCAGGCGTAGATCGCGCTTGACCGTGTAGATGGTGAGGCCGAGCGCGGTCGCGATTTCTTCCCGCTCCATTCCTCCGAAATAGCGCAGCTCGATCACTTTGGCTTTGCGCTCATCCACCTTGGCCAGCTCGTCCAGAGCCTCGCTGATCTCCAGCACATCCGGAACGCGGGCGGGGCACAGTAACATGCTCTCTTCCAAGGTGACGGCCTGGGCGCCGCCGCCGCGCTTGGCCGCGCCTCTGGCACGCAACTGATCTACCAGAGCATGCCGCATCAAGCGGGCTGCAATGCCGAAGAAATGGGCACGATTTTCCCATTGAATCGGTTGCGATTGGCCGATTAAACGCAACCATGCTTCGTTAATGAGAGCGGTTGGCTGTAAAGTCTGATTCGGCCGCCCTCGTTTCAGATAGGCTCCGGCCAGCGCGTGAAGTTCTCGATAAACCTGCGGAGCGAGCTTGTCGAGCGCAGCCTGGTCGCCTTGGCTCCACTGCGCCAGCAACAACGTGATCGAGGCCGGCCGGTCCATTCAGACGTATTCTGACACGGCGCTAGCCGTTATGCACGCGTTTGCGAAGGATTCACTGAAGAGGGAGCGCCATGTCTATCCATCATCGGACGGCAGGAACCACGGAAATCGTAAGCTTGGCCGGCCGGCTCACCTTGGGCGAAGCCAGCAGCACGCTCCGCGAGTGGATCCGGGGCGCTATCGAACTCAAAGCCGACGTCCTGGTCGACCTCTCACCGATAACCTACGTCGACAGTGCCGGGCTGGGCGAGCTGGTGGCCAGCTACGACTCGAATCGCGGCTGGTGGCCGCGCAATGAAACTATTGCGTCCTGGCAACCGAGTGGACTTGGTATTCGAGGACGAGCCGTCGCATTAGCGAGCTTCGCGAAGCGCCACATCTTAGATTGAGGGATCGTGCTCGGCTAGCAGGCGCTCGACTAGCGCCGCCGGATAGCGAAAAGACGTGCTTTTCAGTTTGCCAATGGCTTCCGCGAACGAGATTAACTTCCGGCTGGCGGCCTGATCGAGGACGCCCAGCGTTCCGGTCACAAGAAATCCTTTCCGGATGGCAATGCCTCGCGCGGGCCATTCATCAATCAATAGGAAGATTGGTTGACGGCTAGCGGCGAGTGCTAGAGCGGCTCGCTCTCCTTCGTGGAGGTTGATCAATTGGGGATCGTTCAAAAACTCTGGAGACGGATCGATTTCCTCCACCCAATCCGGTAAGTTGCTAGCCCACGCTCGTACTTCAGGCGGCGCGGAAACAGAGAGCAGCTCACGGCGGACAGCGGAGGGGATTAACACCTTTTGGTGCAGTTGAGGCAGGATATCGACGCAGCCGATTAGCACCAGATAGTTCAAGGGGCTGGTATCGGCAACAACCAGCATTCAGCGGTCCGAGAACTCCCGGTAGAGCTCCCGTTCCCGCTCGAGATCTTCCCAGGTATATGGAATCTCCACGCCGTGATCCTTGAGGAATTGAGAGAGCGCCAGCCTCGGGAGGCCTAGGAAACGGCCAAGTTCCGCCTCTGTCCACAAGCCTTCCTTGAGGGCAGCCAACCCCAAACCTTCCCGTGACATGGCGCCCGCACGGCTCCCCAAGCGAGCAGCCAGCTCTTCCGGGATGTCCACGGTTATCGTCATGACTCTTTCTACCATGCTAGCGCGGTAGTGGCGATTTACTTCCCCAACGCGACGCGCCGGCGCAGTTCGTCGAAGAAGTTGAGCACGATGGTCACCTCGCGGTCGGGCTTCTGTGCAGTAAGGCGCTAGAATAAACTCGACGACGTTTTGCGAACCATATTTTATGTCGACCCTGGGACCGGCGCGCCGCATATACACAACCACGAGGTAGAGGAACATGAAGTCATCGACGTTCTCGAAAGACCTGGCGAGGACCGGGCGGGTTGGGAGGGTTCTAGGGTTGCCTTGGGCCAGACCGCATCTGGCAGGTACCTAAAGGTCATCTATGTCCCGGAGCCGGATGGCGTGTTTGTTATCACGGCTTATGAACTGACCGGAAAACCGCTCGTAGCATATAGAAGGCGAAGAAAGAAGAAGCATCAATGAGCCAGAACAACTTACCAGACGGATGGGACGAGAATAAGTTGAGACAAGTGCTCGCTCATTACAACCAGCAAAATGAAGAGGAGGCTTTGGCAGAGGATGAAGCCGGCGTTGCGGCCTCCGAGACTGTCATGAATGTTCCTCACGATCTGGTGTCCAAGGTTCGCGAATTAATCGCAAAGCGACACGATTGAGTGGTCCGATTCCTAGACGAGGATCTCGCCGAAGCCACGGTGGCCGCAGTGCGGCGCTTCGAAGATCAGGAGCGGACAGATCGTTGAGGCCGTGCGACGTTGTCGTTTGGGCGTTTCCCGGCGCGCAGGCGACAAAGACCCGTCCTGCGGTCATACTTTCGACGGAATCTTACCATCTTCAGAGACCTGACGTTGTCGCGGGTTTGACTACGACGGAGTCTCCGACGCCGTTGGCTCCTAATAATCGCGCTTCTTGGTTGAAAAGCGGGCATGCTGGGCTGGGAGGCTCAAAGGAAGGCGCAGCCCGGAAGGAATAGGAGAAATAAAGAGATGGCAAGCAGTAATCAAGAGCTCAGTTCCCACTCCGGCCAAATTCTCAAGAACTCTGTGTTTGAGGCGCTTTCTACTTCACTCCCCTGACGATGTAAAGCGTAGCGAGGTCCCGTTGGAACGAGACGGCGTAGGCCTTGCCGTCGGCGGAGAGCCGGACTTTGCTAAAAAAGGATGCCGTGGCGTCCGGAGTCTTCAGCTTGCGCCAGGTCTCTTTCCGGCCGCCGTGAGCTTCCACGCGCAGGATCGTTATGCCGTGGCCGTCGCCGTCGTCGTGTTGGACAAAGAGATACCTTCCGTCGCCGCTCCAGCGGATGACCGAATCGCCGGGCTCAACCACGCCGGCCAACGTGTCGACGCCGCTATCGAGCGAATGGAGGAATAGCTTCCCCGCTTTGACGGTGACCGCCATTCGGCCGTCGGGAGAAATACTCGATGCCCTCACGCCGGCTGACGTCACCGGCCGGGCCTTTCCTCCCGCCAAGTCCAAAATGTAGGTCCGCGGCAAGCGGTCCGCTTCGAAGCCGATGAAGAGAACCCGCTTCCCATCCGGAAACCATTCGACGGATTCGGGCCGGATTCCCGGAGTAGGCAGGGTCGTGGACTCGCCGGCTCCGGTTGGCAAAACCATCAATTGCGAGTTGGCGCCGTCCTGCCGTATGCAGGCGACACGCTTGCCATCGCCCGATAGCGCGGCGCGGCTGCCGTAGCCAAGCTTGACTGGGGGCGCGCCGACAGTTCGCCGCAGGTACAGCGCCGGATTGCGGCCCTCTCCAGCCGAGAGTTCACCGAAGAGAATCCATTGGCCATCGCCCGACAGATCAAACAACGACGACGCATCTAGCCACGCTAAGTCGCGTTCGTCTTTGGCGCCCGGGGCCAGGCATTGCAATCCGATCCGTGAGTCCACGTTGGCCAGCAGGACTTGGAAGTCCGGGGCGACGTCGTACAGTGAACCCCAGCCGGGGATCTGGGTCAGCAGGCGCTCCCGGCCGGAAAGATCCACCGCGTGCAACGCAGGAGAGTCGCCGGGACGGCCTCCCGAAAACCAGATCTCTTTTCCGCCGGGTGACCAGGCGATGCCGGCAAGGGCCAGCCAGCCTCGGGACAGGACTCGCCTCGCGCGCGGCGGCTGGATTACGCAGAGCGAGTAGTCGCCTGCATCGGAATAGTCGAAGAAGGCCACCGCGTCTCCTTGCCTCGACACCCGCAAATGGACCGGCGGCCGAAGCGACTCGGTTTGATAGAGGACGGTTCCAATGGGGTACTCCACCCGATGATGCCCTTCCACCGAGCGCACTACGGCGAACGCTTTCCCATCCGGCCGCCAGTCTCCGGAAGCGACGTTCTCGAGGATGTCGCGAGGCGCGCCGCCACTCAAGGGAACGGTGGCTAGCGTTCCGAGCGTGTTCGGTTCTCTCGAACTGAGGAGAAGAGCCATCTCCGATTGTGGCGATACGGACAGGATGTTGGCCGACGGAAGACCCAAATCGCGCGCCTCTCTGCTACCGGGCTGGGCGAGGAAAAGGGTCGGCGGACCGCCGTCCCATCCAGCCGCATAGACCACCGAACCGCCAGGAGCGAACCTGGCGGACATCACATCGCCTCT
>DATFZA010000455.1:0-3291 GCA_035314765.1 Bryobacteraceae bacterium | reverse complement strand
TCCGCCCTCGTGACGGTCCAAATCGGGTCCTTATATTATGAACACGTTCAAAAACGTCTTGACGGAACGCCTGGTTGCGAGCATACTGGGACTTGAACACGTTCAATAACTGCAATCGTCCAGGTTCCGTCGAAGCGGCCGGCCGCCGGGGAGCTGCCGTGGTTGCAGCATGACACCCTCTATGCGCTTGCTCTTGGGGTCCGTCGGCGCGATCTATCTAATGAAAATGGTCGCGCTGGTTTTGCGTCACCGGCCGATGACTGCGGCCGCGTTGCCGGTCTTCCTGTTCGCTTGGCCCGGCGTTATTCCGGACTCTTTTGAGAAGCGCCTGCCGGGTCAAATGATCGAGGCCCAGCGCTTCTTCGGGGCGTGGGCGCGAATGGCCGCGGGTGGGACCTCCATCGTCCTGCTCTCAGCATATGCACCGCACCTTTCGGACGAACTACTGGGATTGGCGGGCGTTGCGGCACTGCTCCTCACGATCCACCTCGGCGTAGGCGACCTGCTTCCATGGTTGTTACGCTGGGCCGGCTTCGACGTACCACTCCTGTTCGATCGTCCTTGGGCTGCCGTATCGCTTACCGATTTTTGGGGCCGGCGCTGGAACCTGGCATTTGTTGAAATGAATCGACGCCTTTTTCTGCGGCCAATGTATCGATGCTTCGGTAAGCCTGGCTCGCGCTTTGCTCTGTTCGCGCTCTCCGGCATGCTTCATGAGCTGGCGATCAGCTTCCCGGCGGGCGCCGGATGGGGATTGCCTTTCAGCTATTTCCTACTGCATGGGGTATTGGTTGGCGCTGAAGAGCGCTTCCGCATCGTAAACCGGGCGTGGACCTGGTTTTGGCTGATTGCTCCAGCGCCATGGCTCTTCCATGAGCCGTTCCGGCGCCTGTTGATCGTCCCTTTCTACCGTTGGCTGCATGGTGCGATCGCGCAACACCCTGGTGAGTGGTATTTGTCGCATGCGCTCTACGCCGCCGCTTTAGGTCAGCTTGCGGTACTGTTCGCCAGTGTACAAGTTCCAGCCCGTTTGGGTTGGAAAGAGGATATCCCGAAGCTCACGCGATTTAATCGGAAAATTTTCTGGGTTTACGGGTTCTATATTCTGTTCTGCATTGTGGGCTTTAGCGCTCTGACTTGGAATCTGCACGATGCGTTTCTTGCGGGCGAAAAGGCCGCGCGGTGGCTGGCCGGGTTCATTGCCATATTCTGGAGCGTCCGGGTAGCGATTGATTTTGTCTGGTACGACTCTCGCGACTGGCCCCAGGGAAATGCGTTTGTGGCGGGTCACGCGTTGCTGACCAGTCTCTTTTGCGCGCTGGCGACCGTGTATTGGTTCGCCGCGGTTTGGCAGCCATAAGCGAGGCCAGCGGGATGGCCCCTCTATCCCGTTTCGTAACCGAGTGCTAACAATGAGTGCGGTAACCTAAAGCTCAAGTGGCAACCCACGATCTCATAGTCATCGGCTCCGGGCCGGCGGGTCAACGCGCGGCGATCCAAGCCTCCAAAGCGGGAAAGCGCGTCGCGCTGGTGGAAAAGAAAGAGGTGGTGGGCGGTGTGTGCATCAACACCGGCACCATTCCCAGCAAGACCATCCGCGAAGCCGTCCTGCATTTGTCCGGCTTTCTCTACCAGAGCGTCTATGGCGTCAACTACCGGGTCAAAGAGAAGATCACGATGGCGGACCTGGCGTTCCGCGTGCAGCATGTGATCAAGACCGAGATCGACGTCACGCAGGCGCAGCTTTCCCGCAATAACATCGAGCTTTTCTACGGGGCAGCTAGTTTCGTCGACGACAAAAGCGTCCGCGTGGAGGGGGTGCGCGGGCACCAAACTCTCTCGGCCGACACCATCGTTCTGGCGGTAGGGACCAGGCCATCCGTCTCGCCAAAGGTTCCCATCAACGGCCGCAACATCATCAATAGCGATCAGATTTTGCAAATGCCGGAAGTGCCCAAGACGCTAATCGTGGTGGGCGGCGGCGTGATTGGCGTCGAGTATACCTGCATGTTCGCGATCCTGGGGTGCCGGGTCATTCTGATCGAAAAGCGGCCGAGGCTATTGGAGTTCGCCGATCAGGAGATCGTGGAGGCGCTATCGTATCATCTGCGCGACAGCCGTGTCACCATGCGGTTGAACGAGGAGGTCTCGAGCGTAGAAGCAACGGCTGAGGGCGGCGTAGTGGCGAATCTGGAGAGCAAAAAGAAAATCTCCGGAGACGCGTTGTTATATGCGGTCGGGCGTCAAGGCAGCGTTGACGGTCTGTGCCTGGATTGCGCGGGAATCGAAGCCGACGGCCGGGGACGCGTCAAGGTGAACGAGTTTTATCAGACTTCGAAGCCGCATATTTACGCGGTCGGCGACCTGATCGGTTTTCCCAGCTTGGCTTCCGTATCGATGGAGCAGGGGCGCATGGCGGTGGCGCATGCCTTTGGCATGCCTACCGACTCCGATCCCGCCAATTATCCCTACGGTATCTACACCATTCCAGAGATCTCGTTCATCGGCAAGACGGAGGAACAACTAACGGACGAGGACGTTCCCTATGAGGTGGGGGTGGCGTATTATCGGGAGATCGCGCGCGGCCAGATTCGCGGCGATACCACTGGAAGGTTGAAGATCATTTTCAACCGGGAGACGCGGGAAATCCTGGGCGTGCATATTATAGGGGAGGGCGCTTCCGAGCTGGTACATATCGGTCAGGCGGTAATGATTCTGGGTGGGAAGGTAGACTACTTTGTGAACACCGTGTTCAACTATCCGACGCTGGCCGAGTGTTACAAAGCAGCGGCTTTTAACGGAGTGAACAAGCTGCAGCGGTTTCATGAAGGCAACGCATAGGAGCTGGGTTTAGGAGGCGTCATGCGACGAAGCATTGGCGTGGCGGTTTCGGATAACATCGCGACTGGAGTTGTAGAAGGCGGCAAGCTGACGGGAAAGCTGCACACGCTCGCCGAGGCAGCTTCAGCATCGGAAAGCCTGCTTACCCTGCCCGCCGAAGCGATTGCCCAGAAGATCAGCCAACAGATCTTGGCGGCCGCCGACGGCCAGCCGGTGGACGCGATCGGCGCCGGTTTTCCTGGAATCATCCGCAATGGAGTGATCGAAGAGTCACCCAATCTGCAGCAGTTGAAGGGCGCCGCGATGGTGGACCTGATTCGGGGACACCTGCGCAGCAGCGGGCTGGAAGCGCCGATTTTCATCTATAACGACGCAGATACGGTGGCCGCTGGTTTGGCGGCCAGGCGGGATCAACTCGACCGGAACATTCGCGTGTGGACGCTCGGAAAC